>PWRV01000096.1 GCA_003563455.1 Thioalkalivibrio sp. | reverse complement strand
CGCAGATGAGCATGCTGCCGCGCCTGAAGCCCGAGACCTTCTACGACCTGGTGATCGAGATCGCGATCGTGCGCCCCGGCCCGATCCAGGGCCAGATGGTGCATCCCTACCTGCGCCGGCGACAGGGACACGAGCCGGTGACCTACCCGGGTCCGGAGGTGCAGCGGGTGCTGGAGCGCACGCTTGGCGTGCCGATCTTCCAGGAGCAGGTAATCGAACTGGCGATGGTCGCCGCCGGCTTCAGCGCCGGCGAGGCGGACGGCCTGCGCCGCGCGATCGGCGCCTGGCGCCGCACCGGAAACCTCGCGCAATACCGCGACCGGTTGCTGGACGGGATGCGCCGGCGTGGCTACCCCGAGGCCTTCGCGGAGCAGATCTACCAGCAGATCCTGGGCTTCGGGGAATACGGCTTCCCGGAGTCGCACTCGGCAAGCTTCGCGCTGATCAGCTACGTGTCCGCCTGGTTCAAATGCCGGGAGCCGGCGATCTTTGCCTGCGCATTGCTGAACAGCCAGCCGATGGGCTTCTACGCACCGGCGCAGATCGTCGCCGACGCGCGCCGTCACGGAGTCGAGGTGCGGCCGGTGGATGTGACCGCGAGCGAAGCGGACTGCACCGTCGAACCCGTTGCCGCCAGCTTTCATGGCCCGGCACCACCCCTGACGAGGAAAATCGCCCTCCCCCGCTCGCCGGGACCAATCCGCCGGGAGCGGATTTCGAAGCGCCGAAGGCGGGCCCGAAGGGCGGAGGGCAGGATGCCCGGAGTAACGGCTGGGGAGGGGGGCGCGGCACACCAGGGCGGCGGCAGCACACTCGCACCGAGCCCGGAGCCCACGACGCCTCCCGGTCACGGAACGCTGGCGTTGAGGCTGGGGCTGTCCATGGTGCAGGGCCTGCACACGGACAGTGCCGAGCGGATCGTCGCGGCCCGCGCCAGTGCCCCGTTCCGCGACGTCGCCGACCTCGTCACGCGTGCGGGCCTGGACCGCGGCCAGGCGGAACGGCTCGCGCGCGCCGGGGCACTGGCGCGGCTTGCCGGACACCGCCACCGGGCACGCTGGGCCACACAAGCGGTGGAACCGTCGCTGCCGCTGTTCCCCCTGTCCGAGTGCCGCGAAGAGAAGACCCTGCCGCTGTTGCCCACGCCCACCACCGCGTCCGACCTGGTGCAGGACTACGCGGCGACAGGGCTCACGCTGGGACCGCATCCACTGGCCCTGCTGCGAAGCCATCCGGGCCTAGCCGCGCTGCCCACCGCCGAGACGCTGATCGCCGATGGCGCACGCCGCCGCGTTCACTACGCCGGGCTGGTGATCACCCGGCAGCGGCCGGGTTCGGCAAAGGGCACGGTCTTCCTGACCCTGGAGGACGAGTCGGGCACGCTGAACGTGATCGTCTGGCCGACGCTGGTGCAGAAGGCCCGGTCCGCGGTGCTCCACGCAAGCCTGCTGGAGGTGACCGGGGAACTGCAGCAGGAGGACGGGGTAACCCACCTGATCGCGCAGCGGCTGCGCGACCGCAGTTCCTGGCTGGGCGCCCTGGCCGTGCGCTCCCGGGATTTCGGATAACCCCAGTGGCAACGGGCACTGGCCCGGATCGCCCGGGGAGAGGTCGCGGCTGGAACCCGCCCACGCAAAAACGCCCCGCGCGGCGTTGGCCGGGCGGGGCGTCGCGGGGCGTCGGCCTGTTTACATGAACAGGCAGATATCCGATTCGCCCGCGAACTCAAAGAAGGCCGCAGCGCCTGCATATTCGACGTCAATGAATTCGCTGGTGTCCATCTCGAAGAGTTCGACGGTCATCTGGCAGGCAATCATGCGCACGTCGGCCTCGATGCAGAGTTCCCGAAGGTCTTCCAGGCTCGCGACACCCTTGGCCTTCATCTTCTGCTTCATCATCACGGTCATCATCTTCTGCATGCCCGGCAGGGTCTGCAGCAGCACGGGAACCGGCATCGGCATCGGCATACCGGGGTTGCCGAGGGAGCTGACCTGAAGATCCAGTTTCTTCTTCAGGAGCTGCAGGCCGTAGAAGGTGAAGAAGACTTCGACCTCGTAGCCCAGCGCCGCCGCCGTGGAGGCGAGAATGAACGGAGGATAGCCCCAGTCGAGACTGCCCTTGGTCGCAATGATTGCCAGTTTCTTGGTGTCACTCATAGTCAAAATCCCCAACTCGATAGATTAGTGGCATGGCGCTCGCCCTGACGGACGCCCCATGGAGAACTTGTACAGAGCCGGCTGGATTCCGGCATCCCGTGAAAACCCTTAGGCATTCTTTTCGGGCGGCGAATCCAGCTGCCGATCCCGTTGCCAGTCCCGGACCAGGGCACAGCCGGCACAAACACCGAGCGCGGCCAGACTCGCCCATACTGAGATGGGCACCAGCACCATCGCCAGAATAAACATGATCCATGCCAGAATTGTCATTCCACCTCTCCCCCATGCAACCGCATGGGCTTCTTCAACCCCTGAATTTCAACCGGAATCCCGGAGTCAGTCAACTTGGGCCGGTCAAGCTACGGGGAAACTTCACCCCGGGCCCCGCTGTTCTTCCCGGCCGGCGGTTTCCGGGGGCTCGCCCTTCGGAGACTGCCCCGCAGCGCCCGCGCCTGCCACGTCACCTGGCGTGCCGCCAGCGGCCGTACCCGAAGCCGGCGCGCCCTCGTCCATGAATTGATTGTTCAGCCGCTGTACGAAACCCTCCACCTGGTCACGCAGGGCGTGCAACTGCCGCACCGAACCGCGACCGAGCCCGGCGGGCGACTTGCGGAAGATCGAGCGCCAGAACACCGTGTTCTTGCGGAAGGCCGCGCGCCAGTTCCCGGATGCGGATTCTTCCGGCAGGCTCCGGGCCACCCGCCTCGCGGCCCACCCCCGGTTCAGAAAGTGGATCCCCCCGAGGACAACCAGGAGCACCCCCACCGCCAGCACCGAAACGACCGGGCGGTCCCGCATCGCCTCGAGCATCGTGCCATCAAGCCACGGCCCGAAGCCTCCGGTCAGTGCCTGTGCTCCCCAGACCACCAGCGCAATCACCAGTACCATCAGCACAACATCGGCGCGCACGACATTGCGGCGCCAGCGCGCCAGCGCGCCCTGCAAAGCCGGCCGGGCGTCCATCTCGATGGACTCCGCGAT
>PWRV01000241.1 GCA_003563455.1 Thioalkalivibrio sp. | reverse complement strand
TGCAGCAGCACCTCCACGCCCTCCTCGCCGCGGGCTGATCCGCGGTCGAACCCGGGCCGGGATTCGGGTTTGCGCATTTTCATGTCCGCCTCCATCTGAGGTGGTCAATGGGCGCAGACTTCCACGCTTACAGGAGTCAAGGGACTGTCGAACAGTGCCTTCATATCGGTGCTCATCGTACCTCCGGCATTGGGGGTAGTTGCGGAAACCGGCCTTTCGGTCAGCGCGAGGGCCGTATGAAGGCAAAGATGTTGGTGATTCCGAGCAGGTCAGTGACCGCCAGGATGAGGAACACGATCACCGCGACCTCGAGTGCGCCGGCACCGGCGGGGAGTTCATCGAGACGGGCGTTCAGATCGGCGACCTCGGCTTCGGTCAGCCGTGCAACACGGTTCTCGGCATCGGCCGGATCGACCCCCATGCGAGTCAGGGCCTCGCGTACATCCGGGGAACCCAGACGCTGCACCAGTTCAGTCCTTTCAGCACCGGCGGTGGCGGCGTGGATCAGCGCACCGGTGTCGAGCATCCCGGCCATCACCGGGCTGATCGGAAAAAGTGTCAGCAATAGCGCGAAGAAAAAGACGGGGACCCTAGAGGGATGCCGATTTGCCTTCACATGATTCTCCTCTGGTGTATGCGATTCCGGTGGATGGCACCGGACTTCGCGGAAGTCACCCCGGCTCAGGACTGGGTTCAGGCCCGGGTCCAGGCCCGGGTCCAGGCCCCGGTCCAGGGGTGGATCCCGGGCGGCTCAAGATATCTTCCCGCAAACATGCCCGCGCATAAAAGGGTATTTTGTTGCTGCCAGCCCCGATCGGTACGAACCAGCCCCTTGATACGTTCGCCAGGGAAAGTCGCAACCAGTTCCACCAGAGCGGCGTGTTCCAGTTCCCTGCCAACCGGAAGCCACCCGCTGCGCCCGATATAGCCATCGCCAGCGCGAAACCAGCGCGGCCGGACCCGGCACGCCGCCCCCGAGGCCCCAGTCAGGCGACGACGATCTGGTCAGGGCAGTAAGGCGCGCCCGCGTGGGAAGTGCCATGCCCCCGCCTCTGCGCACCAACGAGCAGGCCTGCGTACCCCCCGTCTTCAAGCGGGACCAAGCGGATTCTTGATGTGGGGTACATCGTAACGTAAATGAAAAGGCGACTGTAAGCCACTGTTTTCATTTAATTAATGGCGGAGAGGGAGGGATTCGAACCCTCGATACGGGGTTACCGTATACACACTTTCCAGGCGTGCGCCTTAAACCACTCGGCCACCTCTCCGGGATTCGCGCGGACACGAAACCGCTTGCCGCGCGACAAGCGTGGCAGATTAAACCAGCCCACCGCAAACCGCAATTGGCGCTTCCGAACGGGGCATGAACCGGGCACGTCGGAACGCCCTTCCGACCGCCGGACTCTACTTGCCCCGCCCGGAACCCGGTGGCACGACGCCGGGCAGTACGTGCACGTTGCCACCCGGACTCATGTCGCGGATGCGTGCGGTACCCACTTCCTCGACCTCGTCGACGCGGATGACCGCGTGCAGCGGGATGTGAAACCGCTGTACACCCTCGAACTCGTTGCGGAGCCGCTCTTCACTCGGGTCCACGACCACCTGGGAACGTTCCCCGAAGAGCAGGCCCTCGATCGTGACAAAGCCGTAGAGCCGCTCCTGGTAGACCTCGCGGGCAAAGATCTCGTAGACCTTCCCCTGGTTGATGAACTGGATGCGGAATCGTGTGTTGTTGCTCATGTCGACATTCTGTGGCCGCGGCTGGGAAATGCAAGCTCGGGCAGCCTGCCCGGGTTCGGCGCTCCCGGATCAGTCGAACACGATGGTCTTGTTGCCGTGGGTCAGCACCCTGCCCTCGAGGTGGAAGCGCAGACCCCGCGCGAGTACCCAGCGCTCGACGTCGCGACCCTTGCGGATCAGATCCTGAACCTGGTCGTCGTGCCGTATGCGGGCCACGTCCTGCTCGATGATCGGCCCGGCATCGAGGTCCTCGGTCACGTAGTGGCAGGTGGCTCCGATCAGCTTCACTCCCCGGGCGAAGGCCTGATGATACGGACGCGCGCCCACGAAGGACGGCAGAAAACTGTGGTGAATGTTGATCACGCGTTCCCGGAATTCGCTGCAGAGATCCGGCGGCAGGATCTGCATGTAGCGCGCCAGTACGATGGTGTCGACACCGTGGGCATGCAGGCGCTCGCGCAGGAGCGCAAAGGCCTGCGGGCGCGTCTCGCGCGTGACCGGCAGGTATTCGAACGGTATCCCGTAACAGCTGGCGACTTCCTCCAGTTCGCGATGGTTGGAGAGAATGGCCGGAATCGTCATCGGCAGTTCCCCTGAGCGCCAGCGGGCAAGGAGATCTGTCAGGCAGTGCGGCTCCCGGCTGACCAGAATAACGACTCGCGGCCGGGCATCCGTGCGCACCAGCGACCACTGCATCGCGAATTCGCCCGCCAGCTCCTCGAATCGGCGGCCCAGATCTGCATCGCGGCCGTCAGGCAGGGAGAAAACCCAGCGCATGAAGAACCAGTGGGCTTCGGTATCGGTGTGCTGTGCGGCCTCGGTAATCCAGCCCTCGGTGTCGGCGATCAGGCGCGCCACCCGGGCGACGATTCCCAGGCGGTCGGGACAGGAGACGGTCAGGCGGAATTCAGCGCGTTGGTTCATTGGCGGGATTGCGACCTTGCGGGGCAGCGCTGCAGTGTACTGGGCTCGGTGGAGCGCTTGAAGGCCTGACGTGCACGGAGGGAATCCGGGCCCCGGGAGTTTGTGGAACGGACGGAGATGGATCGCGGCCTGAGGCCGCCCCTACGGAAGCATCCGGGTTGCAGGAGCGGCCTCTGGTCGCAATTTCCGCGCGGTCGGCAGGGCTTCAGGTGCGGGCATCAATCCACTTGCCGATCGACGGCGGGACCTCCTTCTGCGCACGACCACTGACATAGATGCCGATGTGGCCGCCCTTGAAGGACTGTTCCGTGTAATCCTTGGTCCCGACCAGCTTCTTCAACGCGCGCGACGAGTCCGGTGGCACCAGGTGGTCCTCGGTCGCGAAGACATTCAGCACCGGCATCGTCACGTTCTTGAGGCTCACCTCGTGTTTGCCGATGCGCAGCCCGCCCTCCACCAGCTTGTTCTGCTGGTAGAAGTCCTTCAGGAACTGTCGGTACGTCTCACCGGCCTGGTCGGGGCTGTCGAAGATCCACTTCTCCATGCGCATGAAGTTTGCGACCTGGTCGGGATTGTCGAGGATATCCACCATGTCGAGGTACTTCTGGCCCATCAACCGATAGGGCTTCAGGTTCAGAAAGGTCCAGTTCAGCATCTCGCCGGGAACGTTGCCAAGCGTATCCACGACGAGGTCCGCGTCCACGTGGCGGACCCAGTTCGACAGCATGTTGTCGGGCGTCTGAAAGTCCACCGGGGTCACCATCGTGACCAGGTTCGCGACCTTGTCCGGGTGCATCGATGCGTAGCAGAGGCTGAAGGTCCCCCCCTGGCAGATGCCGAGAACGTTGATCGCGTCCACCCGGTGCCGTTTGCGGATCACGTCCACGCAGCGGTCGAGATACCCGTTGAGGTAGTCGTCGATGGTCAGGTAGCGGTCAGCACGACCCGGGTAGCCCCAGTCCACGAGGTACACGTCCATACCGGCATCAAGCAGGCCGCGCACCATGGAGCGGTTTTCCTGCAGATCGGCCATGTAGGGCCGGTTCACCAGCGCATAGACGATGAGGAGCGGCACCGGATTCTGCACCACGCTCGCCGGCGCCTGAAACCGGTAGAGGACCATCTTGTCCTCATCGTAGATCACCTCCCGCGGCGTCGCCCCGGTACTGACCTCGCCGACCTCCATCAGGTTCTGGACACCATGAGTCAGCTTGTTCTGGAAACCGCTGAGCTCGTCGAGGGCCTCGTCGGGACGGATCTGGATCGGGGTCATCATTGGCTCTTCCTCCGGGTGGTCCCAGTCTTGCCGGTCTTGGTGGTGGCGGACTTGGTGGTGGTGGTCTTTCCGGTCGTCTTCGTGGGAGCGGTCTTCTTGTCGCCGGAGGCGGTGCTCGACGCAGCCCGGGAACGGCGGGTGCTGCGCTTCGGTTTTTCTGCTGCAGCCTCGTCATCGGTAGCCGCACCAGACCCGGACGAGGAGGCATTGTCCGACTGCTGCTTCTTCAGTGCGGCGCGCAGTTCCGCAAGCTCCTCGCGCAGTTGCTGTACTTCGCCGTTGCCTCCCTCGTGCTCGTCCAGCTCACCCTGCATACGTTCGACCTGGGCGCGCAAAGCCTGATAGTCGGACCGGGTGTCGTGCAGACGCCTTTGCAGCGTGGCGATCTCCGATGCGGTCGGGATATTCATCGCCTCCAGCCACTCGTCGACCAGACGGGTGCCCTGCTTCTTCAACGCCATCAGCGCATTGACCATCCGGCCATAGCGGCGCGCATAGTCTTCGGACATCGCGTACTCGGCATAAGCCTCTTCGCAGGCATCCACCCAGATGTTGAACACTTCCCGAACCGAGTTGATGGTCTTGCCTTCTTCGGCGGCCGTCTGCATCCGCTTCTGGAAAGATTCGAGCGAGTTTTGACCAAGGTGCGCGAAACCGGCCTGGTAATCGCTCATCGCCTTTTCGTAGTCGAGCATCAGGCGACCGAGCTGCTGGTGCTGCTCCTGCGATTCGCGTCCGTACCCGATTGCCGGAGCCGACAGGAAACCTTCCATCTGTTCGCGCAGGTCGGTCGGCTTCGCGGTTTCAAACGCCTTCATGAAATCGCCGGGGATCGGCATGCTGCCGGAGAACGTCCGGGACAAGGTATCGAACGGGAGATCCCAGAACGCCATTCCCTGACGGCCACTCTTCCCGGCGAGCTGAGCGAAGGGATTGAAGTTGGCCCCACCGCCCTGGAAGGCCTCCGTCATCATCTTCGTCCAGTTCTCGATCATCTCCGGCATGTCACCGGAAGGCGCTCCCTTGTAGAGCCCCTCGGCCATCGAGAAATAGCTCTTGCCAACATTGACCATCTGTTCAAGCAGATCGTTGGCCGGCTTCAGGGTCGCTGGCGCCACCGCCTTCAGCCACTGCTCCATGGCGTCCGCCCAGGGGTTTTGTGGAGTGGACTGCCCGGGACTGGCCGCGTCCAGGCCACGCCTCGTCATGTCCATCCAGGCATCCCAGTAGCGTCGTTGTGCCTCCAGCCACTGGTCCGCAGTCGAACCGGAATCCGCCATCATCTTCTCCTGATCTTCGCCCCACGGGCGTGGTTGGTGTCTGGACTCAAGTTTAGAACGTGTGCCGGATACTAGCACGGAATTTGTGCGCTGCACCATTCCGCCTCGGCCATCCCGGGCCCGGACGGCAATACGCACGGCCGGAAACCGCATTGAGGCCCCGCCCTCTTCGCGTGCCATAATCGCACGGGAAAAATAGCCTGCAAGAAGCAGCCACCCAAAGGAGACAAGCGTAATGAGTGAAGAAATCGTAATTGTCGGTGCCGCCCGCACGCCCGTTGGAACCCTGATGGGGTCGCTCGGAGACATCCCGGCAAGCAAGCTCGGCGCGACCGTGATCCGTTCCCTGCTGGAACGCGCCGGTGTTGCGCCGGAACAGGTCAACGAGGTGATCCTCGGTCAGGTCCTCACGGGGGCGGCGGGCATGAACCCGGCACGCCAGGCGGCACTCGAAGCCGGCATTCCCGACCGCGTTCCGGCGATGACGATCAACAAGGTCTGCGGTTCCGGACTCAAGGCCGTCCACCTGGCCTGGCAGTCGATCCGTTGCGGTGACGCGGAGATCGTGGTCGCCGGCGGCCAGGAAAGCATGAGCATGGCACCGCACGCGCTGCCAAGGTCCCGCTTCGGCATGAAGATGGGCGAGTGGGCGATGCGTGACACCATGATTCACGATGGCCTCTGGTGTGCAATCACCGACATGCACATGGGCAACACCGCGGAGAACATTGCCCAGAAATACTCGATCAGCCGGGAGGAACAGGACGCCTTTGCCGCGCAGTCGCAGCAACGCGCAGAGGCGGCGATCCGCGATGGCGTCTTCAAGGACGAGATCGTTCCGGTGGAGATTCCCCAGCGCAAGGGCGACCCCAAGATTTTCGATACCGATGAGTTCCCGCGTGCGGGCGCCACCGCCGAAGGCCTCGGCAAGCTGCGGCCGGCCTTCGCCAAGGACGGTACGGTCACCGCGGGGAACGCATCCGGGATCAACGACGGCGCCGCGGCCACCCTGGTGATGACGGCGAGCAAGGCCCGGGAACTCGGCCTGAAGCCGATGGCCCGTATCGTCGCCTTCTCAGCCGCCGGCGTTGACCCCTCGATCATGGGCACGGGACCCATCCCGGCCACCCGCGCGTGCCTGGAAAAGGCCGGGTGGCGCCATGGCGACCTTGACCTGATCGAATCAAACGAGGCCTTCGCGGCCCAGGCCATCTCGGTGGACAAGGAGATCGGCTGGGATCTCTCCAAGGTGAACGTCAGCGGTGGAGCCATCGCGATCGGGCATCCGATCGGGGCCTCGGGCGCGCGGGTCCTGGTCACACTCCTGCACGGGATGCGGCGCCGGAACGCGAAACGCGGCCTCGCGACCCTGTGCATCGGCGGCGGCCAGGGTGTGGCGATGGCGCTGGAACTCGTCGACTGACCCCGCTTCGAGCAACCGGGCGGCAACGGTTCACGGCGCCCCGTTACGGCGGGGCGCCGAACACAACGGACGAATTCCGGAAATGCGGATCCGGATCATGTAAAATCGAGGCCGATTCCAGGTGCAAGGGGGCATCGCCGTGAGCGAGCAGAGGCTGGTCAAGAAATATCCCAATCGGCGCCTGTACGATACCGAGGAAAGCCGCTACATCACCCTCACGGATGTGCAGAAGCTGGTGCGGGACGGCACGGACATCAAGGTGGTGGACACCCAGAGCGGCGACGATATTACCCGCGGCATCCTGATCCAGATCATCACCGAGCAGGAAGCCAGCGGGAACCCCATGTTCTCCACCGACGTGCTGACACGGTTCATCCGTTTCTACGACGCATCGGTGCAGGACGCCTTCTCGAGCTTCATCGACCAGACGCTGACGCTATACGCCGAGCAGCAGCAGCAGATGCAGTCGCAGCTTGACCAGCTGATGCCCGGCGAGGCCCTGCAGAGCTGGGCCGAACTCACCGACCGCAACATCGAGCTTTGGCGGGAAATGCAGGACAGCTTCTTCCGGGCCGCTGCGGTCCCTCCGGGCCGTTCGTCCCGCCGCCGCTCCAAGTAGTTTCCCGTCCCGGTCTGCCCCGGCGCCGCCAGCACCGGTAGCCGCGGCCCGCCGCACTCGGGGGCTTGTCCGAGCCCTGTTCACCGTTTTCCCCGACAGCCTGTTCCCAGGGGCTTGACATGCGCGTTAGGGCATCCTATGCTGCAACGCAACAATGCTGCACTGCACCAATTCCTGGTCGGTGGCATTTCAAACAGGAGAACTTAATCATGCAAAATCAGATGTTCGACGCCTATAATGAAATGGTCCAGGGCAGCTTCGAGGCCCTGCGCAAGGTTGGCGAGATCAACATGCGCGCTGGTGAGCGTCTGCTCCAGCAACAGCTTGACTTGAGCAACACGATGCTGGAGACCGGTGCCAAGGGCATGGAAAGCATGACCAAGGCCAAGGGCTACCAGGAGCTGATGTCCAGCCAGTCGAAGCTGGCGCAGGACTACGGCCAGGAGTGGCTGAAGGGCTATCGCGCGGCGGTCGACGTGATGACCGAGGCACGCGATTCCGCGGCCGAGGTCATGGACCAGCAGATGCAGGTTGCCAGCAAGAACGTTCAGGCCGCTGGCGAAAGCTTCAAGAAGGCTGCGGCGAAGGCTGCCGCCTGAACCATCAACCGGCCCTGAATCATGGGAGGGGGCGCTGGTCGCCCCCTTTTTCCATTGGGAGGGCCGCACATCGGAGGATTCATGGCACGTATAGCGTTGGTCACTGGGGGAATCGGCGGGATCGGCACGGCGATCTGCGAGGAATTGCGCGGGCGCGGCTTCAAGGTCGTCGCGGGCTACTATCCGCCCGAGCAGGAGCAGGCCGAGGAGGGGCAGAAAAAGCATGCGGCCGAGGGGCGCGAGTACGAGATCGCCTCCGGCGACGTCTCCTCGTTCGAGGATTCGCAGAAGATGATCAGCGACATCGAGAGCCGGCTGGGACCGGTCGATGTGCTGATCAACTGCGCCGGCATCACGCGCGACAAGACCTTCAAGAAGATGGAGCCCAACCAGTGGAAGGCGGTGCTGAGCACCAATCTGGACAGCATATTCAACGTCACCCGCCAGGTCGTGAACGGCATGATGGAACGGGGCTGGGGACGGATCGTCAACATCTCTTCGGTAAACGGACAGCGCGGTCAGTTCGGCCAGACCAACTACTCGGCCGCCAAGGCCGGGGCGCACGGATTCACCATGGCGCTCGCCCAGGAGGTGGTGCGCAAGGGTGTGACCGTCAACACCGTCTCGCCCGGCTACATCGCGACAGAAATGACCGAGGCCATGGGCGAAGAAGTGCAGCAGCAGATCATCTCGGAGATTCCCATGGGTCGCATGGGCACGCCCGACGAGGTCGCCTACCTCGTCGGTATCCTGTGTGACGATCGGGCGTGCTACATCACCGGCGCCAACTACGAGGTCAACGGTGGCCTGTTCATGAGCTTCTGATCGCCTCAATACCCGCGCCGTCCGCGCCGTGGCGCCGGACGGCGCGGGTGCCCGCCCCCGCTCCTTCGACCTTCTTCCCGCGCAGGAGCTATGATCAATGGCCTGATGCACTGGCCGGCGAGACTCAGACCAAAGACAACACCGGTGCGCCGGATCGAAATCGGCGTATTCACCGTTCTGTTATCGCTGATCCTGCTCTGGGCCTGGCATTACACCCCCTCAGCCCTGAACCTCGCACTGTTCAAGCAGGAACTGCGCGTGGCGCTGGTCAGCCATCCCCATGACCACACCTTCATGGACCTCAGCAACGGTCCGGAACACTTTGAACTGGTGCTGCTGAACGGCCTCGCGGACCGCCTCGGGGCCAGGCTCGAGGTGCACAGGGTGCCCGGGCCCCGCGAGGCCTATCGCCTGCTCCGCGCGGGCCGGGTGGACCTTGCCGCCGGGCTGCTCACCGTTCCCGGGGACGATCCCGGCCTGCCGGTTGGGCCGGAAATACTCCCCATCCAGAAGCAGCTGGTGTACTGGCAGGGTAACGGGTCCAATGTCGGCAGCCTCGAGGAACTGGTGCAACAGGGCACACGCATCGGGGTCACCTCCATACTCGCTCTCCCGGAGGCACTGGCTGCGGTTTGGGAGTCCAACGGAACCGGGCACGAGTTGGAACTGATCCAGTATGCCGACGGGCGGGAGCTGGTCGCGGCCCTGCGCCGGGGCACCGTGGACTACGCAGTGCTGACCTCCATCGAGCTCAGCCGCCTGCAGCGAGTCTACCCCGCCCTGCGCACCAGCCTCGAACTGGACGGGGAGACGCCGGTCGTCTGGCTGTTTCCACCCGGGCGTGACCGCAGCCTGATCGAATCGGCAGATGCCTACCTCGAGGCGCTGCTCGCCGGGCGCGAACTCGAACTCCTCTTCGACCGGCACTTCGGTCATCTGGAGGTGCATGACCTGGTGGACGTGATCAGCTTTACCCGGCTGGTGCAGGAGCGGCTCGACTCCCTGCGGCCACTGTTCCAGGAGATCGCGCTTGAACACGGCCTCGACTGGCGGTTTTTGGCCGCGGTCAGCTATCAGGAGTCCCTGTGGAACCCCGGCGCGGTGTCGCCAACGGGCGTAAGAGGGCTGATGATGCTGACGAACGCGACCGCGCGTTCACTTGGCGTGGATGATCGCACCGACCCGCGTCAGAGCGTCGAGGGTGGAGCACGCTACATATTGCAGATGCTCGACCGTCTCCCCGGGGAGATCAGCGAGCCGGACCGCACCTGGATGGCGCTCGCCTCGTACAACGTGGGACTGGGGCATCTGCTTGATGCACGGAACCTGACCGAGGCCGACGGCGGCGACCCGAACCTCTGGCTGGACGTGATGGAACGGCTGCCCTGGCTGGCGCAGCGCGAGTGGTACGAGCAGACGCGTTACGGATACGCTCGCGGCTGGGAACCGGTGACCTACGTGCAGAACATCCGCAGCTACTACAACTGGCTGGTGCAGCTGTTTCCGGAACCCGCAGACCGTGACCAGGGCGTACGACTCTATCTGAGCACGCCGTTGTCGCTATAGCGCCGCAACCGCAGCGTCCTGCGTCAGCGACGCTGGCGAAAGAAAGCACGCAGCATCGATGCGGCACGCTCGGCCTCGACACCGCCGGTCACCTCGATTCGGTGATTGTGCGAGGGGTGGGCAGCGAGATCGAGCGCCCCGCCTGCCGCCCCGGTGCGCAGGTCCGGGGCCCCGTATACCAGCCGCGCGATCCGGGCATGCACCATTGCGCCAACGCACATCGGGCATGGCTCCAGGGTCACGTACAAGGTGGTTCCGGGCAGCCGGTAGTTGCCGAGACGCCGTGCCGCTTCGCGAAGGACCCGGATCTCCGCGTGGGCAGTCGGATCCAGCGCACCGATGGGGGCGTTGTGTGCGCATGCAACACAGCGGCCCTCCTGCACCAGCACGGCTCCAACCGGCACCTCGCCCGATTCCTGGCCACGCCCCGCCTCCTCGAGCGCCAGGGACATCCAGTGCCGGTCCTGGACCACCTGCTCCGTTCCCTCCGGTATTCCCGCAGCGCTTGCGTCCCGCATCTTCCGAGATATCAACCGTCAGCAGACTCCGCCAGCGCCTTCTCGATTGCGCCCCGCAAGGCCTCCGGCCGCGTGCTCGGCGCGAAGCGGTCAATCACCCGTCCGTCCCGGCCCACCAGAAACTTGGTGAAGTTCCACTTGATGGCGGTGGTCCCGAGTGCCCCGGGAGCGGCATCCTTCAGAAACCGGTACACGGGATGGGCGTCGCCGCCGTTCACGTCGACCTTACCGAACATCGGGAAATCGACGCCAAAGCGGCTGCTGCAGAATTCTGCGATCTGCTCCACGCCCCCGGGCTCCTGGCCACCGAACTGATTGCAGGGAAACCCGAGCACCTGGAAACCCTGGTCCGCGTATTGATCCTGCAGTTCCTGCAGCCCTGCGTACTGAGGCGTGAAGCCGCACTCACTGGCCACGTTCACGACCAGCAGCACCTGCCCGCGATAGTCCGCGAGGTCCTGCTGCCGCCCGTCCAGCCGCTCCGCCTGAAACTCATGCAAGCCTGCCATTACTCATCCCTCCAGTCGCTGTTCGATCTCCAGAAGCAGCTCGTTCATGCCGCGTGACAGCGCTTTAACCAGCGCGTCGGGGGAGCGCGACTCCAGCGCAATTCTCCGGTCGAGCTCCCAGAGCCGCATCCGGTCCCGATCCCGAACGAATACGCGCATCCCCACCGCCGCGACCCCTGGCGCCGGTCCCTCGAGGTCCGCGTGCAGACCCGTCACCAGCACATCGACCTCTCGGGCGCCGGGCACGGTCCGCGCGTCGGCGACCAGCCGCACCACCGCATCTTCCGCGATCCAGCGCTCGCGGAAAACCTGTTCGACGTGGTCACGGGGATCCAAAAACCACTCGTTATAAAAGTCCGACTCGTACCGGTGCGGACCGAGCCGGTACACCAGGCCCTTGCCCGCGAATGCCGGAGCCACCCGGACCGAACCCAGTTCCACAGGAACGGGAGCACCCGCCGTTGTTGGCGCCGGCGGCAACTCCAGAAGGAACCACGCACGGTCGACCGCCGGCTGCGTCGGAACCAGAGTGCAGCCTCCAACCAGCGCAACCAGCAGTAAAAGCGGCGCCCAATGCCGGATCAGACTGCGCATCTCACTGTCCCCGCTCGAATGTGCTGCGCGGCGGCGGCGCGCCGAAGATGGCACCGGCCGGATTACGTCGCGCATCTTCGCTCAGCGCCCGCAGGGTAGTGGTGGCTGCCTGCAGTTCCGCCAGCGTCATCGCCAGACGCTGTTCGTTGAGCTCCAGACCCCGATCGAGCCGGCCGACCAACCGCTCGACCTGCCGGACCACCTCGCCGAGGTCCGCTTCCTCGATGGTTCCGCGCAGGGATTGCAGCGTCACGCGAGCCTCGCCCGGCAGCGCAGTCATGTCCGGATCCTCGAGCAGTTTCTCCGCGGCGACCAGCAGCCGCTCACTCTGGGCCAGGGTCTGCGTCAACTGGGCGGTCAGTTCCGTTGCCTGGCGGTTCAGGGTCTCGGTGTCGAGCGTCGCCACGGTCCGTTCCAGCGTGAACAGCAGGTTCGCGGCACTATCCACCACGCCCTCGATGTCCAGCAGTTCGATGCGGCGCAGTGCATTCTCCGCGTGTTCGAGGAACCGCGTCGCGATGCTGGGGGCGGAAGGAATATAGGCGTTGCGGGGTTCCCAGTCGATGGGCAGTGCCGCGTGGAACGCAGGGTCCACGAAGTCCAGCTCGAGGTAATTGATACCGGTGATGCCCTGGGCCGCCATGCGCACGCGGAGCCCCGCCTCCACCAGCGACTCCAGCAGATCGTCGCTGACAACGCTCTCCTGGTCCGTCGATGCGAACCGATCCAGACGCAGCCGACCGAGGACAATCACGTACCGCTTGCGCTGGAGGGGAGGCACATCCACTTCGTATTCAGTGGACGTGAAGCCGAGGCTGGTCACCTCGCCGACGGTCACACCGCGGAACTTGATTGGAGCGCCGACATCGAGGCCCTGCACCGAGCTATCGATGTAGGTCTCCATCGTAACGGTGGGTCGAAACAGGTTTCCCGTGCCCATCACCACCAGCACGATCACACCCACCGCGATCGCGCCCAGGATGAAGAGGCCAAGCCTGAAGTGTTGAGCGGCATTCATGCCGGCAGGTCCTCCGTTTCGGCCCGGCGCAGGAAACGCCGAACCCAGGGATGCTCGCTGGTGTCCCGGAGCACGCGGGGATCGCCTTCCGCGATGATCGACCGGCTATCCCTGTCCAGCATAATCACCCGGTCGGCGATCGTGAAAATGCTGGGCAGTTCGTGCGTGACCACGACCATGGTCATGCCGAGGCTGGAGGAGAGACGCCGAATGAGCTGGTCGAGTTCCGCCGACGTGATCGGGTCCAGCCCGGCCGAGGGTTCATCGAGGAACAGCACCTTCGGATCCAGCACCATCGCCCGCGCGATCGCGGCCCGCTTCTGCATGCCACCACTGATCTCTGCAGGCATGAAGTCACCGTATTCCGCCAGACCCACCATCTGCAGCCGTGCCAGCGCGATGCGATTCATCGCCGCGGTCGGCAGCCGCGTGTGAACCTCCAGTGGCAGACGAACGTTCTCGAGCAGGCTCATCGAGCCGAACAGGGCCCCCATCTGGTACATCACTCCGATTTCGCGAAGGATGTCCTCGCGTTCTGCACCCTCCGCCGTGGTCACATCGGCACCGTCGATCAGGACCCGGCCGGCCAATGGCCGCTGAAGGCCGATCATGTGCTTCAGCAACGTGCTCTTGCCGCTGCCGGAACCACCGAGGATCACGAAGGTCTCGCCCCGGCGCACCACGAAGTCGAGTTTCTCCATGATGATCATCGTGCCGAAGCCCATCGTCAGCCCCTCAACCTGAATGATCGGCTCACCGGTCCCGGTCATGGCTCAGATGCCGAGGTGGTAAAAGAGCACGGCGAAAAGGCCGTCCGCGATCACGATCAGGATGATCGCGCTGACTACCGCGCTGGTGGTCGAACGCCCGACCGCCGCCGCGCCCGCACCGGTCTGCAGACCGCGCAGGCAACCGACACTTGCGACCAGGAAACCAAACACGCAGGCCTTGAAGAGTCCCGAGCCCAGGTCGCCAAGGTCCACCGCGCCGCTGACCTGGTTGAAGAAAGTCACCATCGGGATCCCGAAACCGCGCATTACCAGTGCCGCGCCAATCAGCCCGATCAGGTTGGCGTAAAGGGTCAGGAGCGGCGCCACCAGTATACCCGCCAGGATCTTGGGCACCACCAGGAAACGCACCGGGTCGAGCCCCATCGTGGTCAACGCATTCACCTCCTCGTTGACCTTCATCGTGCCGATTTCGGCTGCGAAGGCGGCACCCGAGCGGCCCGCGAGCAGAATGGCCATCATCAGCGGGCCGAGCTCCCGGAACAGCGATATCGCGACCAGATCGGCCACGAAGATCTGCGCGCCGAACTGGCCCATGGCCACGGCGGACTGGAAGGCCAGAATCACGCCGAGGAGAAAGGCGATCAGGGAGACGATCGGCAGGGCCTGGTAGCCGGCAGCTTCGGCGACCCGCAACGTATCCCCCCAGCGCATCCGCCCGGGCCGTGCCAGGCCCCGGACCAGGGCCGCGCTGACCTCGCCGATGAAAGCGACCTGCTCGTGGATCTCGAAGCCCACCGCGATCACGCCGCGCCGCAGGCGTTGCGGCCAGGGAGCCGACCCCGCGCCCCGGGCCGGTTGCGCCGCGTCGGCGTCGCGGTAAGGTTGCAGATGACCTGCGATCGCCCGGGTCATGCCCTCGAAGCGGAGCGTGGCGCCCCGCTCCGCCGTCTCGCGCTCGACGCTGTACAGCAGGGCGGCGCCGGCTCCGTCACAGTACTCCACCTCGCCGAGATCCAGCACGAGTTCGGTCGCGCCGGACAACCGCCGGAACTCGTCGAGCACAGCCTGCCAGACGGGCCCGGTGCTGTAGGCATCCATCCGGCCCGAGAACCGCACCCGCGGTGGCGGACCGGCCTCCACCGCATAGCGCAGCAGCGGATCCGACTGGCGTTCCCCTTCGTCCATCACAGCTTCCAGCGCAGCAAAGGTTCATAATGGGCCCGTGCAATCGCGCACGGCCCCGGTCCAGGGGAACCCTGGCCAGGACGTCCGACTCAACACGCAGGCAGATCAAGGATACCGCATGACCAGCCCCGAACATCGCGTCGACCGGGAAGCCCTGTTGCGGGTGGAGAAGCGGCTGAACCGGGTCCTTCTGGGCAAACCGGAGGCCGTTCGACTCGCGCTCGTGTGCCTGCTCGCAAACGGCCATTTGCTGATCGAGGATCTTCCCGGCGTCGGCAAGACGACGCTGGCACACGCGCTGGCGCAAGTGCTGGGGCTCGATTACCGGCGAATCCAGTTTACCAGCGACCTGCTGCCGGGCGACGTGGTCGGCGTATCGGTCTTCGATCAGTCCCGCTCTGCCTTTGAATTCCCCCCCGGCCCCATCTTCGCCCAGGTGCTTCTCGCCGACGAGGTCAACCGGGCTCCGCCGAAGACCCAGAGCGCACTGCTCGAGGCGATGCAGGAGCGACAGGTCAGTGTCGACGGACGCACGCACCACCTGCCCGACCCCTTCTTCGTGATCGCGACGCAGAATCCCACCGAGCAGATCGGCACCCATCCGCTGCCCGAATCCCAGCTCGACCGGTTCCTGATGCGCATCGAACTCGGTTTTCCCGGCCCGGAGGCCGAGCGCGCGCTGCTCGAAGGCGGCGACCGGAGCGAGAGCACAGATCCCCTCGCCGCCGAGGTCGGACCCGAGACATTGCTCGCCTGGCAGCGCGCGGTGTCCGGGATCACTGCGCGTCCGGCACTGCTCGATTACGTGCAGGCCCTGCTGCGGGCGAGCCGGGACACGGCGCTGTTTCGCAGCGGTCTGTCACCGCGCGCAGGGCTGGGACTGCTGCAGGCGGCACGGGCGTGGGCCTTGATCGACGGCCGTGATTTCGTGACCCCGGATGACGTGGGTGCGGTGGTCCCGGCGGTCGCGGTGCACCGCGTGGTCTCGCTTGAGGCGGAGCCCGGGTCCGCCACTGTGGCCCGGTTGCTGGAATGCGTCCCGGCGAACTGAAAAGCGACGGGGCCGGGGCCACCACGAGCCGGGGCCGCCTGCGCGAGGACTTCATCCGTTGGGTCACACGCCGCCACCGGGCAGACGGCCGGCGCGCGGTGATCGGCCGGGACCGCGTCTACATCCTGCCCACGCGCCAGGGGTACATGCTGCTTGCGATCCTGATGGTGATGCTGCTGGGTGCGATCAACTACTCGAACAACATGGCCTTTCTGCTGACCTTCCTCGTTGTCGGCATCGGCCACAACGCGATGTGGTACACCCATCGCAATCTGCTGGGGCTCGAGGTCACCGCACTCCCGGTCGCACCGGTATTTGCCGGGACAGCGCCCCTGCTGACGCTGCGTCTCGAGGACCGCAGCGCGAGACCCCGCGAGGCCATCCACCTGTCGGCGGCGGGCGGGACCCCGAGCCGTCCGGCCTTCCTGGAGCCCAGCGGTTCGACGGAGATCGCGGTTCCGCTCGAGCCCCGGCCGCGCGGTATCCACCGACTGCCGCGGCAACGCCTGTCGACCCGCTACCCCCTGGGACTGCTGGAGGCCTGGACCTGGTTCACACTGGACCACGAGATCCTCGTCTACCCCGCTCCGATACCGCTCGACGCACTCGCCCTCACCGGTGATGAATCCGACGGAGAACAGGCCGAAAACGCCGCAAGACCGGATGCCGCACCCGACGAGATCCGCGAATACCGCCCTGGCGATCCTCCCAACCGTATCGCCTGGAAGGCGGTGGCCCGCAGCGGCCAGCTTTTCGTGCGGGATACCGGATCCGGCAGTGGTGCACCGGTCTGGCTGGACTGGGACGGCGTCCCGGCCACGGACCCGGAGGCGCGCCTGTCGGCGCTGTGCCACCGGGTGCTGGAGGCCAATGCCCAGGGCCAAGTCTACGGATTGCGCCTGCCCGGAACCCGGGTCGGTCCGGACACCGGCCCCGACCATCTCGGCCGCTGCCTGCGCGCGCTGGCATTGTTCGGCCTGCCCGGACATTCCGCAGAATGACCACCGCGTCAACCGTCGTCCCGACCCGACCGACCGCCCTGCCCGGCCTGTGGCTCCTGCTTGCCGCCATACCCGTCGCGGCGCTCCCCCACGCATGGCACCAGCCTCCATGGGTGATCGCGGTGCTTGCCGCTGCGCTGCTGTGGCGTCTGATCATTCACGCGGGTCATGCCCGGCTCCCGTCGCGCTGGATCCTCGTGCCGATCGTGCTCGGGGGTGGGGCGCTGACCTTCAGCCACTTCGGCACCTTTACCGGCCAGCAGGCCGGCACCGCGCTGCTGCTGGTGATGGTCGCGCTCAAACTCCTCGAGATCCGCTCGGAACGCGACGTCGTGGTCACGCTCTTTCTCGCCTATTTCATCGTGGTCACCACCTACTTCTTCAACCAGTCGATCCTGATCGCGGCGTACTCGCTGCTGTCGGCCTGGCTGATCACCGCGGCCCTGATCCAGGTCCACGGCGGTCGACCCCTGCCGTTTCGCCGCCTTGCCCGGTCCTCGGCGCTGATGCTGGTGCACGCCCTCCCGATCATGCTGATCCTGTTTCTGGTCTTTCCCCGGATCCCGGGGCCGATATGGGGAAACCCCGCAGAGGAGAGCGTCGCACAAACCGGCCTCTCCGACCGCCTCGAGCCGGGCGATATCGCGCAGTTGCTGGAAAACGAAGCCACCGCGATGCGGGTGCGCTTCGACGGACCGGTCCCGCCCTCCAGCCTGCAGTACTGGCGCGCGCAGGTGATGACCGACTTCGACGGACGCGGCTGGCAAGCCGACCGCGACCGTCCGGAGATTCCGGCAGCGGGCCCGGCCACGGATGACGTTGCCTACACCGTAACGCTGGAACCGACGCGCGCACGCTACCTGCCGGTGCTGGATTTTCCCGCCTCCGTGCCGCCACAGGCGCGCCTGCTGGACAATCTGCAGGTGGTGCAGCGCAACCGCATCGACAACCGCATCCAGTACACCGCCAGCGCCCGGCTCGACGCACCGCCGGCGCTGCCGCTTGCAGAAGGGGAACGTGCCCGGGCGCTGATGCTGCCTGAGAACACCGCGGCACGAAGCCGCGTACAGGCGGGACTCTGGCGGGCGATGCACCGGGACGACGACCGTGCGATCGTCAGCGCGGCGCTTGAACTGTTCGCCGGAGAGCCTTTTCGCTACACGCTCCGCCCCCCACGGCTGCAGGGCGATCGCACCGACCACTTTCTGTTCGAGACCCAGGCGGGCTACTGCGAGCACTACGCATCCGCGTTCGCGGTACTGATGCGCGCGGCCGGCATCCCCGCGCGCGTCATTACCGGCTACCAGGGCGGCCAGTGGATGGACACGGGAAACTACCTGCGGCTGCGCCAGGCCGATGCCCACGCCTGGACCGAGGTGTGGCTGGACGACGCTGGCTGGGTGCGGGTCGATCCAACGGCCGCGATCGCCCCGGAGCGCATCGAGACCGGACTGGGCGGACTGTTCGGTGACGACGCCGATGCTCCCGCGTTCCTGCGCCGGTCGGGCCTGCCCTGGACGGTGCAGTGGCGCCTGCGGTTGTCGGACTGGCAGGAACTCGCGACCTTCCGCTGGGAGAGCCTGGTGCTGGCCTTCGATCCGGAACGCCAGCGCCAGCTCTTTGCCCGCTTCGGACTCGACGCCACCGACTGGCGCAGCATCCTGATCGCACTCGTCGTGTCCTTCGGCGGACTCGGTCTGGCCGCCGGACTGATCGCTGTGGCGCGTCGCCCCGGAGACGATCGGGACAGAGCGCAGCGGGCGCTCGACCGGTTGTCACGACGCTTTCGGCGGCATGGGCTGGAGCGCGCGCCGCACGAGACGATGACCGGCTATGCTGCCCGGCTGAGCGCGATCCGGCCCGACCTTGCGAACCCGCTGTCGGACATTGCTCACGCGTACACCCGACTGCGCTACGCGGAGTTGAGTCCTGTGGAGCGCTCGGACTGCGAGAGTCAGTTGCTCAGGGCCCTGCGGGACGTGCGGCCCGGCATGGACTGGGTTGCCCAAAAAAACGCCGGGGATAAACCCCGGCGTGTGCGCCCACTCCCCGGTAAAGGCCGGGGCGATCAGGCTGCGTCGTGACGGAAGATGAAGTGGTGCCGCGCCCGGCGCTCATCCTGCCGGCGGGCGACCTTCTGTACCTCGGGACGATTGGCGAACTGTGCCAGCGTAATCCCGTCCAGAAAGTCGTGGAGCTGCTGACTGAGATCGTCCCACAGCTCATGGGTGAGACAGCGTTCGCCCTGCTGACAGTCCTTGTGCCCCTTGCAGCGCGTGACATCGACGGATTCGTCCACGGCCATGATGATGTGGGCGATGCTGATCTGGTCGGCCCGCTTGGCCAGACGGTATCCGCCCCCCGGTCCGCGGACGCCTTCGACCAGGCTTGCCTTGCGCAGCTTCGCGAACAGCTGCTCCAGGTAAGACAGGGAAATGCCCTGGCACTGCGAAATTTCGGCCAGCGTCACCGGCCCGATCCGATCGTGGATCGCCAGGTCCATCATGGCGGTGACCGCGTAGCGGCCCTTGGTTGACAACTTCATATACGTCGCCTCCGGGGATAGCAGCAATTCATGGGTTTCTGGCTTCCGTATTCGGTTCTAGCTTCCCTTCCGTTTTTCTTGACCGCCGTAGTCAACAAAAATTCCACCACCTGGTCGAGCGAATGACGAAAGCCCATGGTATCACAAAGGCTATTGCACCCATGAAATGTCCTGCAGCGTTCGCCCCCACCCCCCTGTCGCAGCGAGCCTGCTCGCGAATGCGCCGCTGGCGCCCCGGACGCCAGGGCGAAACCCGACGCCAATTCGCGTGCAGGGCACGCTCCTGCACGGTCACCCCGGCCCCTGGGGGAGGCGAGCCCTCTCGCCGGGCTGGCGCCGGGGAAAATCGGTCGGGGAGCTGGCCTCCGGCGGCCGCCCAGGCCCATGGGGGGGTGGACTCTGGCCGCGATGGCCCGGCGCATTCAACCCAGCGCCGCAACGCGGCTGGAGACCGCTCCCACGATCCCGTCTAGGGCCAGCCCTTCCGGCGATCAGGCGTCCGGGAGGATCAGGACGAGGGAATGCAGAGGCACGCGGGGAAACAGCGCAACGATGTCCCTATTGCGCATCCGGATGCAGCCGTGCGAAGCCGGCACCCCGATCCGCCCCTCCTCATCGGTGCCGTGGATGTAGATGTAACGGCTGAAGCTGTCGACCTCGCCGCCCCGATTCCGGCCCGGTTCGAGGCCTTCCAGCCAGAGGATCCGCGAGGTGATGCGATCTCCGGGACCGCGTTGCCCGGGATCGGACAGCACCGGGGCGATCTCGCCGGTGGCGACGCGGCCGCGAAAGACACTGCCGGCCGGCGCGGCATCCCCGATGCGCTGTGCCACGCGATGCAGGCCCGTGGGGGTCCGGTTACTGCCCTGGCGGTTCCCGACCCCGTTTTCGGCGGTCGACACCGGATAATGCTCCGGCGGGTGGCCATGATCCACGACGTACAGGCGCTGCTCGTCTACGCGCACCACCAGAATCGGGCGGCCCATACCGCCGGGCTCCCGCACCCGCGCATCGCGCACCACACGCTGCAGCCACGCGGTATCCATCGTCGTGGGGTCGGCCGTGGGGACGCCGCCGGTCACTTCTTGTTCGCGAGGTCGAGCCCCTCGCCGCTGGTCGATTCCAGGGCGTTGCCGTCGGCGCGCGCCGTGGCCACATAGTCGAGGTAGGCGGGATCCACACCCGTCACATACTCGCCAGTGAACACGGAACAGTCGAACTTCGCGATTGACCGGTTGCCCCGCTGGACTGCGGCAATCAGGTCGTCGAGGTCCTGGTAGATCAGCCGGTCGGCGGCGATCGCCGCACAGACCGAATCCTCGTCCCGCTCGTGCGCGATGAGTTCGTTTGGAGCGGGCATGTCGATACCGTAGATGTTGGGAAAGCGCACCGGCGGAGCCGCCGACGCGAAGTACACCTTGCGCGCACCGGCCTCGCGCGCCATCAGCACGATCTCCCGGGAGGTGGTGCCGCGAACGATCGAATCGTCGACCAGCATCACGTTCTTGTCCCTGAACTCGAGCGAGATCGCGTTCAGTTTCTGGCGTACCGATTTCCGACGGCGCGTCTGGCCGGGCATGATGAAGGTGCGCCCGATGTAGCGGTTCTTGATGAAGCCCTCGCGGTACTTGATATCGAGTTCGTGCGCCATCTCGAGAGCGACCGTGCGGCCGGTGTCGGGAATGGGCACGACGACGTCGATGTCGTGGTCCGGCCAGATCCGCCGGATCTTCTGGCCGAGACGGGTGCCCATGCGCATCCGCGCCCGGTGCACGAAGATGTTGTCGATCACGGAGTCCGGGCGCGCGAAATAGACGTGTTCGAAGATACACGGGTGCAGCGATGCGCCCGGTGCGCAGTACCGCGTCGCGACCTCGCCTTCCGGCGTGATGAAGATGCCCTCGCCGGGGCCGAGGTCGCGCTCGAGCTCGAAGCCCTGCGACTCCAGGGCTGCGCTCTCCGAGGCGACCATCCACTCGACGCCGCCCGGAGTCTCCCTGCGGCCATAGACCAGCGGCCGGATGCCGAACGGATCGCGGAAAGCCACCAGCCCGCGTCCGGCGATCATGCCGACCACCGCATAGGCGCCAACTGCCCGCTCGTGCACGCGCGCGATGGCGTTGAACACCGCGTCGGCGGTCAGGCCGTTGTCGAGAAAGCGGAGCAGCTCCTGGGCGAAGACATTCAGCAGGATCTCCGAATCCGAGTCGGTATTGATGTGCCGGCGGTCTGTCGCGAAAAGGGCCTGGTTCAGCTCGCGGGCGTTGATCAGGTTGCCGTTGTGACCGAGGGTGATCCCGAAGGGCGAATTAACGTAGAAAGGCTGCGCCTCCGCGGAACTGGCCGTACCGGCTGTCGGATAGCGCACGTGCCCGATGCCCATGTTTCCGAGCAAGCCACGCATGTGCTGAGCCTGGAAGACGTCCCGGACCAGACCGTTGTCCTTGCGCAGATGCAGGCGCCCCTGGGCGTCCGAAGTGACGATGCCCGCAGCGTCCTGGCCCCGGTGCTGCAACACCAGCATTGCGTCATAAAGCAGCTGATTGACTGCGGCGGTGCCGACGACACCTATGACTCCACACATGGCAACTCCAATGGACTGTGGAACCGGTCCAGGGTCACACCTCGTCCGGCAGATCGCGCAGACGTTCCTGAATCGTCTCCGGCAACTGGTTCACCACCCATCCGACCAGGCGTTCGAATTCGGGCACCAGGCGGCTTTCCTGCCACCAGGATTCCTCCGGGACCAGCGTCAGCGACGCCACGAACACCAGCAGCGCGACGATGAGCACACCTCTCAGCAGGCCGAAGACAATGCCCAGCGACCGGTCTGTTCCGGTCAGTCCCGTGCCACGAACCAGGCGGGTGGCGATGATACCCGCGATTCCGCCGACGATCAGGACCAGGATGAACAGGACCGCGAAGGCGATGCCGAGGCGCAGGGTCTCATCACTCAGGGCCGCGGGAAGGTATTCCGCGGTGGCCCCGGCAAATCGGATGCCGACCCAGATCGCCACGATCCATGTGACGACGGAAAACACCTCGCGCACGAAGCCCCGATACAGGCTGATCAGACCCGAGATGGCGATGAGCCCGATGAATAGGAAGTCGATCCAGTTCACGTCATCCGAGTCCTGTCAACCGTGGCTGAGCGCCGGCACCGGTCACCGGCGGGGGCGGTAGTCTACCCCAGACCACCGACGCGACCGCACCCGCCGGAATTTCCCGTGGCACTGGCGAGCCAATCACGGGTGGGCCACCACGATGCCGGTGACATCCATTCGCCGCTGCAGGTCGTCGCGCAGACGCAGGGCCTGGTCACGCTCGGCCCGGGGGCCCACCTTCACGCGCCAGACATCACGGCCATTGGCGCTGCCACGCTCGACGAAGGCGGTAAAGCCTGCCTCACGCAGCCGCCGGGCCTCGTCCCGCGCATTCGTCTCCCTGCCGAAGCTGCCGACCTGCACCGACCAGCCGACCCCTGGCGCCGCACCCGCCGCGGTAGCCGCTCGGCCGGTGGCCTCGGGAACGGGATCTGGTGGGGAGACTTCCGGCGCCTGCGCCACGGACGCCGCAGCGTCGGCGCCCTCGTCTACACGGTCCCTGCGGGGTTCGGGTGCGGGCGCCGGCGGCGTGTGCGGTTCAACGAACGTCGGTCGATCCGGGATCGGCTGTTCCAGATCCTGCATCGCCTCGTAACCGGCGCCATCGAACAGCCACGGTAGAAAAAGCACGGCGAGAAAGATCAGGACGATCGCCCCGACCATCCGGTAACGTACGGGTGGTTCCACGGTCATGCTCCGCAGAATCCCCCGGCGTCGGCACCCGTTCCGGTGCAGGGCTTCACGCTCGGGTGCGGGGACCCGGGAATGGAAGACACAGTCATGGTCGGCAACGGATCACTCTTCACGGTTGGACCGAATGGAGCGCCGTGCATGGCGAATCGAAGCCTGCCAGGCCCGGCGAGAGGAGGAGTATAACGACCGGCGCCCGGATTTTCCGGCGTCGTGCGCGGCCCGGTCCGGTCCATCAGCCGCTCACCATCCGCGGTTCCATCGCATAGAGGGATTCCAGAACGGCCTGTACCGTCATGAAGGAACCGAAGACGACCACACGCCCGTCAGGCCCGGCGGCGGCTGAGGCCGCGGCGATCGCGGCGTCGGGATTCTCCGCGACAGCCACCGGCGAACCGGTCAGGGCCTCGAGTTCCTGCGCAAGCACGCGCGCCGGGAGCGCGCGCGTCGAGGGAATGTCGATCGGAAACCAGACGTCCGCACGCCCTCGCAGCGCCTCGAAAATCGGGCCGCGTTCCTTGTCGGCCATCAATGCCACGATCGCGGCAACCGGCCCGGAAACCGGATGGGCGGCAAGCCAGCCGGCCAGTTCGTGCGCTGACTGCGGGTTGTGCGCAACATCGAGCAGCCACTCCGGGTTCCCGGGCAGGCGCTGCAGTCGGGCGGGTGGCGAAGCCGACAATCCGACTCGAAGGGCATCCGGTGTGAGTTGTTCGTGCAAACCCAGCAGGTGCAGCACGGCCAGAGCGGTCGCAGCATTGCGGCCACGTGCACCGGACAAGTGATCGCGTGCGTCCGCACCCAGTTCCAGCCTCTTCGGCGTACCCGCCCAACACCAGCGCCATTCCCCACCGTCCGGTTCCAGCGAATAGTCCCGGCCGAGACGGGAAATCGGGGCACCGAGGCCAAGCGCCGCATCGAGCACGCTCGCCGGCGGCGTCTCCTCACCCAGCGCCACAGGACGGCCCGCACGCATGATTCCGGCCTTTTCCCGACCGATCTGCTCGCGATCGTTGCCCAGCCACGCCTGATGATCGAGATCCACGCAGGTGATCGCGGCAACGTCCGCGTCCCAAACATTCACGGCGTCCAGACGCCCGCCGAGCCCGACCTCGAGCACCTGGAAATCGACCCGTTTCTCCCGAAACAGCCAGCCGGCGCCCAGGGTGCCGAATTCGAAATAGGTCAGCGGGCGGTTGCCGCGGGCCATGTCGACTGCCGCGAAGGCACGACAAAGGTCGGTGTCGGAGGCCGGGGATCCGTCAATGACCACGCGCTCGTTATAGCGAAGCAGATGCGGGGAGGTGTACAGACCGACGCGGAAACCGAGTCCCTTCAGCAACGCGGAAACGATGGTCGCTACTGTTCCCTTCCCGTTGGTGCCCCCAACGACGACGGTGACCGGTGCGCATTCCCGCAGACCAAGGGTATCCGCCACCGCGGCGACCCGTTCGAGGCTCAGGTCGATTTTTCGAGGGTGCAGGGTTTCCTGCCAGTCCAGCCACTGCTGCAGGGTATCGAAACGCATCGTCACGCGGTCAACCGTGTTCCGTCACCATGGCGCGCCGGTGGACCCAGTCGGCGCGGGCGGCGACAGGCCGGCGGTGCCGGACCGGACCCGGTGTTGATGATCCGGGGGACAACTCAACCCGGTTCCCGGCGGTCTTCCCGACCGGGCGGCATTGCCTCGGCCGATTCGGCGGCTACCCTGTCGCTCACCCGAAGAGGATCCGTCACGCCACTCGGCGCAATGTGGTGGGTGAACATCGCCAGCAGCGACGCCAGCGTGCTGCGCATCTCGCGCCGGTCGATGATCATATCGATGGCGCCGTGCTGAAGCAGAAACTCGGAACGCTGAAACCCCTCCGGCAAGGTCTCGCGCACTGTTTGCTGGATCACCCGTGGACCCGCGAAGCCGATCAGCGCCTTGGGCTCGGCGGCATTGATGTCTCCCAGCATCGCGAGGCTCGCCGACACGCCGCCCATGGTCGGGTCGGTCATCACCGAGACAAAGGGTATGCGTTCCTCGCGCAGGCGGGCCAGCGCGGCACTGGTCTTCGCCATCTGCATCAGCGAGAACAGCGCCTCCTGCATGCGGGCGCCGCCGCTGGCGGAGAAGCAGACCATGGGAATCCGTTCCTGCAGCGCCCGCTCCGCGCCCCGGACGAAGCGCTCGCCGACCGCGGAACCCATGGACCCGCCCATGAAAAAGAAGTCGAACGCGGCGGCAACGATCGGGGCGCCCTGAAGTTCCCCGCGCATCACCACCAGCGCGTCCTTTTCGCCTGTCGCCTTCTGTGCGGCGGCCAGCCGGTCGCGGTACTTCTTGCTGTCGCGGAATTTCAGTACGTCGGAGGCCTCGACACCCCCACCGATCTCCTCACGCCCGCCCTCGTCAAGGAAAATCTCCAGACGCCGGCGCGCACCCACACGACGGTGGTGCCCGCACTTGGGGCAGACATCGAGGTTGCGCTCCAGCTCCGGGCGGTAAAGCGTTGCGTCGCAGCCCTCGCAGCGAACCCAGAGCCCTTCCGGCACCGTGCGCTTGCTAACACTGTCGGTGCGGATGCGCGATGGCATCAGCTTCTCGAACCAGCTCATGGGCGATTAACGTCCTCCTCCCGTGCCATCCCGCGGATCAGACCGCGGCCGGCGTCGCTGTCCGCGCGGCGTCCATCGCCGTGCGCATCTCCCGCACCACAGCGGCGGCCGCGGCACGGAACTGCCCGTGCGCCTCCGGATGCTGCTCGGCGAGACGAACGATCGCGCTTCCCACAACCACCGCATCGGCAACCTGCGCCACCGCTGCCGCAGTCGCCGCATCGCGGATTCCGAACCCGACCCCGAGCGGGAGATCGGAGATCGCGCGGATCGCCTCCAGGCGCGCACCAAGGATGGCCGGGTCCAGGCTCTGGGAACCGGTCACGCCCTTGAGGGAGACATAATAGATAAAACCGCGGGCGGCGGCCGCCACGTGCTGCAGGCGGACCGCCGACGTGGTCGGAGCCACCAGGAAGATGGGGTCGATTCCGGCCCGCTCCAGCAGGCCGGCAAGGTCCTCGCACTCCTCCGGCGGCAGGTCCACCATCAGCACGCCGTCGACACCGGCCTGCGCGGCTGCATTCACGAAGACCTCGGGCCCCATGCGCTCGACGGGGTTCAGATAGCCCATCAGGACCACCGGTGTGTCGGTGTCGGTCTGACGGAACTCCCGCACCATCTCGAGTACATGGCGCAGCCCGGTGCCGTGGGCGAGTGCCCGCTCGCAGGCCAGCTGGATCACGGGTCCGTCGGCCATCGGGTCCGAGAACGGGACACCGAGTTCGAGCAGGTCGGCGCCCGCATCCACCAGATCGTGCATCAGCGGCACGGTCACGTCCGGAGCCGGATCGCCGGCAGTGACAAAGGGAATCAGGGCGGCCCTGCCACTGGCCCGGGTTTCTTCGAAGCGCCTGGCGATCCGGCTCACAGTTCGATCCCCTCGAGCTTCGCGATGGTGTTCAGGTCCTTGTCGCCGCGACCGGACAGGTTGATGACCAGGCTCTGGTCGGGCCGCATCCGCGGCGCGATGTCGATCACGTGCGCGATGGCGTGGCTGGGTTCCAGCGCCGGGATGATGCCCTCGGTCCGCGTCATCCGGTGGAAGGCGCGCAGCGCCTGTTCGTCGGTGACCGACACATAGGTGGCCCGGCCCAGGTCCTTCAGCCACGCGTGCTCGGGCCCGACGCCGGGGTAATCCAGCCCGGCCGAAATGGAGTGCGTCGCGACGATCTGGCCGTCGTCGTCCTCCATCAGGTAGGTCCGGTTGCCGTGCAGCACCCCGGGCTGCCCCGCGCACAACGGCGCCGAGTGCCGCCCTGTGGCGATGCCCTCGCCCCCCGCCTCCACTCCGATCATCTCGACCGACGGGTCACCGAGGAAGGGGTGGAACAGGCCAATCGCATTGGAACCCCCGCCGACACAGGCGACCAGCGCGTCCGGCAGCCGGCCGGTCATTTCCAGGTGCTGCGCGCGCGCCTCGCGGCCGATCACCGACTGGAAGTCCCGCACCATCGCCGGGTAGGGGTGCGGACCGGCGACCGTGCCGATGATGTAGAACGTGTTGTCGACGTTGGTCACCCAGTCACGCATGGCCTCGTTCAGCGCGTCTTTCAGCGTGCGCGAGCCGGACTGGACCGCCACCACGTCGGCGCCGAGCAGGCGCATGCGGTAAACGTTGGGCGACTGGCGCTGGATGTCCTCGGCCCCCATGTACACCACGCACTCGAGTCCGAGGCGGGCGGCAACCGTCGCGGTAGCCACGCCGTGCTGTCCGGCCCCCGTCTCGGCGATAATCCGGGTCTTGCCGAGGCGCTTGGCCAACAGCGCCTGACCGATGGTGTTGTTCACCTTGTGCGCGCCGGTGTGGTCCAGATCTTCCCGCTTGAGGTAGACCTGCGCCCCGCCCAGTTCCCGCGACAGGCGCTCGGCGTGGTAGAGCGGAGTCGGGCGGCCAACGAACTGCCGGAAGTCGGTATCCAGTTCCGCGAGGAACTCGGGATCCTGCATGTACTTTTCGTAGATCGCCTGGAGTTCGTCCAGCGCGCCCATCAGGGTTTCGGCGACGAAACGCCCGCCGTAAGGCCCGAAGTGCCCGCGGGTGTCCGGAAATGCCGCCCAGTCGACTGCCTCTTTCACTTCACTCACGTTCCACCTGCCTCACCATGTTCAAGAAGTCCCGCACCAGCCGCGGATCCTTGTTCCCGGGCGCCGACTCGACGCCCGAGCTGACGTCGACCCCGAAAGGTCGGGTCAGTGCCAGCGCCTCGGCGACGTTGCCCGGATCGAGTCCACCCGCCAGGAGCCAGGGGCGATCCAGCGATCGGGGAACCCGGCCCCAGTCAAAGCGCTCACCGGAGCCGCCCATCTTGCCGCCGGCATGGCTGTCGAGCAGAAAACCCCGCGCCAAGGGGTGGACATCCATCTCCCGGCGGGGATCCGCGCCGCCGCCCATTGCGATCGCCTTCAGGTAGCGCATCCCGAAGCCCTCGCAGAATGCCGCGTCCTCGCGACCGTGGAACTGCAGCAAATCCAGAGGGCAGCCCCGCAGTACCCGTTCGACCGTCTCGGGCGCCGGGTCCACGAACAGCCCCACCACAGACACGAAGGGTGGCAACGCAGCAGCGATCGCCGCTCCCTGCTCCACGCTCACCGCCCGGCGGCTGGATGGATGAAACACCAGGCCGATGGCGTCGGCCCCGGCGCCTGCCGCCGCCACCGCCTGGCCGGGATTGGTGAGGCCGCAGATCTTGACCCGATAGCGCATGATAACCGCCGAGGGTACCAGAACGCGCCCCGCGGCGTGATGAATCAAGCTTCCTGCAAGGTGATCGGAACGCCGCCGTGCGAGGATGCAAGCGGCAACCCGAAGGCCGGATCGTAGTCGACACCGACGAGGTAAAGACCGCCCGCCGGCGCGGTGATCCCGGAGGCCCGCCGGTCGCGCGCCGCCATCACCTCGGAGACCCAGTCGGCGTCGCGCTTGCCCTGCCCGATCGGCAGCAGCACTCCGGCTATGTTGCGCACCATGTGGTGCAAAAAGGCGTTGGCGTGCACGTCGAGGATCACCAGGCGGCCGTGACGCGTGACCCGGATCGAGTGCACCGTCTTGACTGCGGACTTTGCCTGGCATGCGGCCGCCCGCAGGCTGCTGAAGTCGTGTGTGCCCACGAAACGCTGGGCGGCCTCGTGCATGCGCCGGGCATCGAGTGAATAGCGCCACCACGCCAGACCCGAAGCCTGGATCGCGGGCCGCATCGGCTGGTTCGCGATCAGGTAGCGGTACCGCCGACCGCATGCCGAGAAGCGCGCGTGAAAGCTCATCGGCACCGGCAAGGCCCATTGCAGCGAGATGCTCGAAGGGAGCCGCGCGTTGCCGCCGAGCAGCCAGTTGCGCGACTCGCGCCGCGCCGTCGTATCCAGATGGATCACCTGGCCGGTCGCGTGCCCCCCGGCATCGGTGCGGCCCGCACACTGGAGCTCTACCGAGTGTCCCGCGACGAATCCGAGGGCGGCCTCCAGCTCAGCCTGCACGCTGCGGCCATCTTTCTGGCGCTGCCAACCCACGAACTCGCTGCCGTCGTACTCGACTCCCAGGGCCCAGCGCTGAACGGGTGGAACGGCTGCGGACATCAGGCGCCCGTCGCCGGCGACGCGATGCGGAGTGCGACGGCGGCCACGACCGCGAGCCAGAGCAGGGCCACTTGCCAGCGCGCGCCCGCGTTGCCCACCGAGGGGGACCGGCCGGGCTCCGCGGCACCGGCCTCCGCGGCCGGCGCCGTCACACGAGCGGCAAGGGCGTGGTCCAGGCGCTCGATCAGGAACTCCCGGCCCGCCTTCAGGCGGCTCCACCGTGATCCCCCGACCCGGTGCCGGAACGCCCGGTAATCGGTGCGCTGTGTCTCGAACAGTTCGAGTGCGAGAAACAGGCGCCGTGCAAACGCCTCCCCGCGGCCGCCCAGCAGCTTCAGCCATCGGCTCAGGCCCCGTATCTGCGCCGGTCGCTCGAAGGCGCTCGTCAGCCACGCCACCCAGAAGACCACGGACAGCAGTGCAGCGATGCGCAGACCGGCATCGCCGAGTCCCTGCGGCGACGGAGCCAGGTGATCCCAACCCGTGGCATCGACACCCGGGGTCAGCCAGCCGAAAAAAAACAGCAGCGAAAAGAGGAACCACTTCAGCCGCCACGCAAGCCGCAGGCCACGCCGGAGCGGCCAGGCTCCGGCTGCCAGCAGCACCACCAGCGCCACGAAGCCCGGTACCAGCACCGAAGGCGAGGGGTTGACCAGCGTCGCCGACATCACCACCACGCCGGCGATCGCCGCACTGGCGGGAACATCGGCGGGCATCCCGCCGAATTCGTGGCCGTGCCTCCCGCCGGCGGCGCCGGCTTCAGCCGCCACCGCCCTCGATCTGCCGCCGGATCTCCTCCACCTTCGCCTTCTGCGCATCGGTGGCGGTGGGCAGGATCTCCTCGAGCAGTGCCAGGGCGCCATCGCGATCGCCCATCTCGACGAAAGCCTCGGCAAGGCTCATTTTCATGCCGTTCTGGGAGTTGTCCGTCCCGGCGTCCAGCTCGGGACCACCGGCGCCTTCCGGCTCCACCGGCTCCAGGTCGGGGAGGGTCAGCTCGGGAAGATCATCAGCCTCGCTCTTCTCATCCGCGGGGCTGCTCCCGGCCGGTTCGCTCTCCTCCGGATCGTCGAGATCGAAACGCAGCGACTGGTAATCACCTTCGGTTGAATCCGCATCCGCAACCGCGCTCACCCCGCCACCGGCCGCTTCGCTTTCGTCCGACAGATCGAACTCCAGAGGTCTCTCCAGCGCGCCGGGTCCGGCGGCGCCAGCGTCCTCATCCTCGAGGCCCTCATCCTCGAGGCCTGCCACGTCATCGGCGCTCTCCGGTTCGGGGAACCGGGACTCCGCCGCTTCAACCCGTTCGCGCAGTGCATCCTGCCCCGGGCCGAGCCGGGAACGCACGGCCTCCGCTTCCCGGCGGACCGCATCGCCGTCATCGTTGGCGGCGTGGGCCTCGATCAACCGGACGCGGTACTCCGGATCCTCGCGTCCGTCGTCGATCGCGCCCTCTAGTGCCGCAATCGCCTGGTCGTTCATGCCATAGGCGAGATAGAGATCGACATCGGCAAGGATGTCGTCGCCCCTGTCTTCCCCTGTGTCGACCGCCTTACCGGCAGCAACCGAGCCCTCAGCGGCAGAGGCCTCACCGGCCGGTTCTTCGTCACGCTGCGCCGCGGCCGCAGCTGCCGCGCCCGCCGCAGCGCCGGCACCCATCGCCGCCGTCGTGTGCGCGGCAGATTCCCCGGACCGCTGTGCTGCACCGCCGTCTGTCGTCCGCGCTGCACGGGTCGGCGCGACGCCTCCTCGTGATGTCACGGGGACCTCGTAGGCGGCTTCGGTCCGGCGCGGCCGAAAGACCGAGACGAGCAGCAGCAGAAAGAGCAGCAAGGAGGTCGCGGCGAGGAGAAGCAGGAGCGGATCGGCGAGCAGACGCTCATGCAGCGGCGCCCCTTCGCCAGCGCCAGCCCGCAACCCGTCCGCCCGTTCCTCGCGCAAAGTCTGCATCCGTTCCTCCAGCTGCGCGAGCTCGGTGTTCATCATGCTGATCATCCGGTCGCGTTCCTCGAGCTCCATGCGCAGCGAACTCAACTCGTCCCGCAGCTCACCCATCGCGACCTGCTGGGACAGCAATGCCTCCTCGACCCCCCTTCCCCCGGCGTCCGCCACCGCCACGGGCTCGAAGGCTTCTTCTGCGAGGATTTCCAGCCGATCCGTCACCGCAACCTCCGCATCGGCCGGCTGTGCGGTTTCTCCGTCCACAACGGGACCGGCGGCCGCGGCCTCGATCTCTTCGGATGGGGCTGCGGACTCCGTCGCCGTTTCCGGTTCCACCTCGGCGCCCGGGTCGGCCGCGGGCTCCACGGCCTCCACCGGGGCGTCTGCGACCGCTTCAGGCACGGATGGCTCCGCCACCGGTGGAGGTGTCGGCGCGACGCGCTCACGCCATTCCGCCGTCTGGCGTCGGAATTCCTCCAGCGTCTCCTGCCTGCTGTAGCCAGCGACCTCCTCCTCTCCCGGCAGGTTTAATTGAGCTCCTGCCCGAAGCTGGTTGATGTTGCCGCCGATGAAGGCCCGGGGATTCGCGTCCCGGATGGCGATCATCGCCTGCTGATCCGTGACCCCCGTGTAGCCCTGCCGGCGCACGATCGCCGAGAGCGTGTCGCCGCTGCGCACGGTGTAGGTTTCGGCGCGCGCCGGAGGCATGTCGCGCGCAGGTGCCGCAGGTGTCGCAGGTGTCGCCCGCGGGGCCGGCTCGGGAGCGCGGGTTACCGCAGGCGCCGCGCTCCGCTCGGGCGCGAAGGCAACCGGGGGATCAAGAAGGATCGTGTATTCGCGCAGGACCCGGCCCGCATCCCAGCTGGCCTCGAGCAGCAGGCCCAGGTAGGGCTCACGGACCGGCCGTTGGGTGGTCAGGCGGACCACCCGACTGGTGCCGCTTCCCTCGATCGAGATCTCCAGGTCGGCAGGGATCGCCCCACGCTGCAATCCTGACCGCCGATACGCATCCGCAGAGGCGACCCGGACTTCGAGCTCATCGCTGGCCGCTGCGGTACCCTCGGCCCGGAACTCGGCCTGGAGCGGCTGATTCAGGAAAGACCGGAGTTCGAGCTCACCGAGACTCAGGCTCGCCGTCGCGGATGCCGGGACCGCAAGCAGAATCAGCAAAAAAAAGAGTTTTCGCACGTGTTCCCCTCGCCAATCCCCGAGAATGACGGCATGAAATCCGGTTGCATTCACCCGCCAAGCCCCATCACACAAAAAATCCCCCGGACTTATTAAGCGAGGTTAACAGAGACGCGTTGGGCCGTCACCGTCGACATCCCCAGGGCAGCAAGCCCACCGCGACGGTACCCCCGTCAACGATCCCCGAGGTAGTCCCGGATCAGCACCTCGGCGATCTGGATGGTGTTCAATGCCGCGCCCTTGCGCACGTTGTCCGACACGACCCACATGTCAAGGCCGCGCGGATGGGAGATGTCCTCGCGAATACGGCCCACAAAGACCGGATCGGTTCCGCTGCCCTCCGTCACTGCGGTCGGATAGCCGCCGGGCGCCCGCTCGTCGAGGACCGTCACCCCCGGGGCGCTGCCAAGCAACTCGCGCGCCTGCTCGGCACTGATCTTTTCCCGGGTCTCGATGTGCACCGCCTCGGAATGGCCGAAGAAGACCGGTATACGTACCGTCGTCGGGTTCACCTGGATCGACTCGTCGCCGAAGATCTTCCGGGTTTCCCAGACCATTTTCATTTCTTCCTTGGTGTACCCGTTGTCCATGAAGGCGTCGATATGGGGCAGCGCGTTGAAGGCGATCTGTTTGGGGTACACCTGACACTCCACCGGTTTCCCATTCAGCAACGCTGCGGTCTGGTGGGCGAGTTCCTCGATCGCGTCCTTGCCCGTGCCCGACACCGCCTGATACGTCGCCACGTTGATCCGTTCCAGACCAACCGCGTCACGGATGGGCTTGAGGGCCACCAGCATCTGGATCGTCGAGCAGTTCGGATTCGCGATGATGCCGCGCGTGCGGTAGCCCGCGATCGCCTCCGGGTTCACTTCGGGCACCACCAGCGGGATGTCGTCTTCGTAACGGAACTGCGAAGTGTTGTCCACGACCACGCAGCCAGCAGCAGCCGCTTTCGGTGCGTAGATCGCCGAGACCGAGGCGCCCGGCGAGAACAGGCCCACCTGAACCCTGGCGAAATCGAACTCCGCGAGATCCTCGACCACCAGCTCGCGCTTCCCGAAGGCCACCCGCTTGCCCACGGAACGTTCGCTGGCAAGGGCGTACACGTTGCGCACCGGGAACTTCCGCTCGGCGAGGATCGAAAGCATGGTCTCGCCAACCGCCCCTGTTGCCCCGACCACCGCAACATCAAAAGTCTTTTCAGTCATTTGGATATCACTCTTTCCTGAACCGGTTTACTCACCCTGTTTTTTCACCCAGGGCCGCCACCAGCGCGTCGCCCATCGCGGTCGTGCCAACGAGTGTCGCGCCCTCGGAATGGATGTCGGCCGTCCGCAGCCCCTGGTCGAGCACGCGTCCCACCGCATCCTCGATGCGCCGCGCACCGGCTTCGTGCCCGAGGCTGTGCCGCAGCAGCATCGCGACGGACAGCACGGTGGCGATCGGGTTCGCGGTGTCCTGCCCGGCAATGTCCGGGGCCGAGCCGTGGATCGGCTCATAAAGGCCCGTCCCCTCCGCGTTCAGCGACGCCGAGGGCAGCATCCCGATGGACCCCGTCAGCATCGAGGCCTCGTCGGACAGGATGTCTCCGAAGATGTTGCCGGTCACCATCACGTCGAACTGTTTTGGCGCGCGCACGAGTTGCATTGCAGCATTGTCCACATACATGTGCGAGAGCTCCACCTCGGGATATTCGGCACCGACCCGGATCACCACCTCGCGCCAGAGTTCCGACACCTCGAGCACGTTGGCCTTGTCGACCGAGCACAACCGCCGATTCCGCTTCATCGCCGCGTCAAAGGCCACGCGGGCGATGCGCTCGATCTCCATTTCACTGTAAACCGCCGTGTTGAATCCGACCCGCTGGCCGTCCCGTTCCTCGATCCCGCGCGGCTGACCGAAATAGATGTCCCCGGTGAGTTCGCGCACGATCAGCAGGTCGAGCCCGGCGACGACCTCGGGCCGCAGCGACGATGCCGCGGCAAGCTGCGGGTACAGGATCGCCGGCCGCAGGTTCCCGAACAGGCCGAGATCCGCGCGGATCCCGAGCAGCCCCCGCTCCGGGCGCTTCGAGCGCTCCAGCGCCTCGTACTGCGGACCGCCCACTGCACCGAGCAGGATCGCATCCACCTCGCGCGCGAGTTCGCGCGTCGCCTGCGGGTACGGCTCCCCGACCGCGTCGTAAGCCGCTCCGCCAATCAGACCTTCGTCGATGCCAAGCTCAAGGCCTTCGATTTCGGCGACCCGGTCCAGGACCTTCAGCGCCTCGTTGACGATCTCCGGACCGATCCCGTCGCCCGGCAAAACCAGAATCCTCTGCACCTCGTCTGCTCCTCGTCAATCCAGCTAC
>PWRV01000188.1 GCA_003563455.1 Thioalkalivibrio sp. | reverse complement strand
CGATGCGGAGATTCTTGCCCGAGGCCGACATATCCTCAAGCGGCACCGGCGCATCGGTGCGTGAGCGGTGCAGCAGCACCGCAAGCCGCAACAGCACCGCCAGCCGCAGCAGCCGCTTTCGCCTCGCCTTCGGCAGATCCTCGAACAGACGCTCCTGCAGACGCCGGCGATGAACCCGCACCAGCAGCGCGAGCTCAGCCTGCTCCTGGCGCGAGAAGCCGGGCAGATCGGCATGGGTCAGCAGATACTCCCCATGCTTGTGATAGCGACTGTGCGCAAGTGCGAGGCCGATCTCGTGGAGTTCCGCGGCCCAGCTCAGCAGATCGGCGTCGGCATTGCCCAGGGCCCAGGTCCCCGAGACCCGTCCGAGCAGCCGCCGGGCCTGCTCCACTACCCGCTCGGCGTGCGCAGCATCGACCGCAAAGCGCTTGCGCAAGTGGTGGATCGTGCGCGCCCGGACGTCCTCGTGATGGAAACGACCGAACAGGTCGTGCACGACTCCCTCGCGGAGCGCCCCGTCGGAGGGCGTCATCCGCTCGATCCCGAGTGCGCGAAATGCACCGATGATCACGGCCAGACCGCCGACAATCACCGGGCGCCGGTCGTCGCTGAGCCCGGGCACGTTCAGGCGGTCGATCTCCCCCGCCTCGACCATCCGGGCACGCAGCGCCTCGAGCGATGGCAGACTCAGGCCGCGGCTCTTCTCCAGCCCGCACTCCTGCAGGATCCGGTCGAGCGCCAGCAGCGTTCCGGACGATCCCAGCGCCTGTTCCCACCCGAGCGCCCGATAGGCCGCCACGATCGGCTGCAATTCCAGTTGCGCATGCAGTTCCGCCTGCCGGAAACGTCGTGCATTGATCCGGCCATCGGGGAAGTGCAGGCTGCTGAAGGTGACGCAGCCCATCTGCAGGCTCTCCGCAAGTTGGGGCTCGAAGCGCTCGCCGATAATGAACTCGGTGCTGCCGCCACCGATGTCGATCACCAGCCGGCGGCCCCGATCGTCAGCGAGGGTATGGGCGACGCCGAGGTAGATCAGCCGTGCCTCTTCGCGTCCGCCGATGATCTCGACCGGGTGCCCGAGGGCTTCTTCGGCGTTTTCCAGGAACCGCCGCGAACCGCGCGCCTTGCGCAGGGTATTGGTGCCGAGCGCCCGGACGCTGCCGGGCGGCATCTCCCGCAGACGCTGCCCGAACCGCTCGAGGCAGGCCAGCGCGCGCGCCTGGGCGGCTGCGGACAGACGGTTCCGGTTGTCCAGACCACTCGCCAGGCGAACCGTCTCCTTGAGACGATCAACCATAATGACCTCGCCCTCGTGCCAGCGGGCCACGATCATGTGGAAGCTGTTCGAACCGAGATCGACGGCGGCAACCGTCTCGAAACCGTTGTGCTGTCTGCTCGCTGGCATCGCGTGTCCCTGCTGCTGTTCCGCTGTCCTGCTAGTGGGCCATATCGAACTTCCGGCGTGGCCCACTAGAGACGCCGAAGGCCATACTGGGGCAGTTTCCAGACCAGTTCCACCTTCCCGGGCACGATGTCGCCGGAGATCCGGAGCGCACAGGCCGCGCCCTTCTCCATCGGCACCGGGGCACGGCTGCCGGCACCGCAGAGCCAGTTACCCAACAGCGTGGAGAGGTCAGGCTCGTGACCGACGAGAATTGCGGTTCCGCCCGACGCCAAGCGGGGTTCCAGCCAGTCCGACAGCGCCCGGTGCCCCCACGGAGGTTCGAGCGCCTTGGGAGCCTCGGCCGGGCAACCAAACACTTCGGCGATACCCTGCGCGGTCTGCCAGGCCCGGGTGTAGGGACTGCTCCACACGTGATCGGGCGGTCCGATCAGACGGTACAGGCCCGCGGCAGCCGCCGCGTTGCGTTTGCGGCCCTCGCCGGTCAGGGGCCTTTCCCGGTCGGGCCGGGCGGTCTCGCGCCAGAAACGTTCCGAATCGCCTGCCTGCGCGTGCCGCACCAGCACCAGCAGGCGCTCGCCCGGACCCGGAGCGGTCTTCTTCACCGGAACCTCCGGTGCGGCGGAATGAGGCGCGAGAGATTGATCGACATCGTTCGTTTCAAGCGCAGAAGGGCGCAGTGGCGCGAGTGCATTGCTCGGGCGGGAAAGCTACCATGAATCACACGCCGCGACCCACCCCGCGAGGTCAGCCATGTGCCGTCACGTCGCCTACATCGGCCCCGAACTGGCGCTGCAGGAGATCCTGTTCCTGCCGCCGCACGGCCTGGCACGACAGGCCTCTGACCCGGAGGAGCTGCGCTACGCGCGGCTGAACGCCGACGGCTTCGGCTTCGGCTGGTACGGCGAGGACGACACCGCCGTGGTCTACCGGCGGGCCGACCCGATCTGGCAGGATCCGAACCTCGTGCCGCTCGCCCGCAACCTTTACGCCGACCTTTGGCTCGCGGCCGTGCGCAGCGCCACGCCAGGATTCGGAGGCGACGTCGTCAACGCGCAACCCTTCGCGAACGGCGACCTGCTCTACAGCCACAACGGTCTGATCGACGGTTTTCGCCCGGACATCCGGCGCGAAATCCAGAATCTCCTGGAGCCGGAGGTGGAGACGGAGATCCTCGGATCCACGGATTCGGAGTACCTTTTCGCGCTGATTCGACAGTACCTGATCGACGACGCAGACCTCAGTCTGGAGGGTGCGGTGATGGAAGCCTTCACAACCCTCGAACCATGGATGGGGGCGGGCCGTGCACTGTTGAACGTAATCCTTACCGATGGCGACCGCCTGGTCGCCAGCCGCCATGCGATCAATGATCCCTGCCCCAGCCTTTACTACACCAGCGACGACGACGGCTTTCCTGAGGGTGCTGTGGTAATCGCCTCCGAGCCGCTAACGGAACGCGAGCGCTGGCGCAGTGTCCCGGAGGGCCACATTCTTGTAGTCGTCCCCGACGAACCGCCGGAATTGCTCGCGCTGCGGTGAACCCGGGACGGCGCCTGGCACCCGGCGGTGACCGGTTCACTCGGGGCAGTTCAGGGGGCGAGCTGCAGCTTGATCCAGCCGTCGCCGACCTCCACCGATTCGATTCCGGCACCGAGCGCGCTCAGGGCGGTATCCTCGAGGAGATCGCGACCCTTGAATCCTCCCAGCCACGCGTCCGGCATCGGCACGCCAGCCAGACTGACGCCGAGCAGCCGGGCCTGAACCCGGTCATCCTCGGTCGTGAGCCGCAGCCCGGCCTGAACCCGGAGCCGTCGCCCGCCGAGCAGCGGCAGATCCTCCGGGACATCCACCAGAAAGTTCGCGGATACCCGTTCCGGCGAGAGGCGCACCGCGGCCCGGCCGGCCAGTGCAGGGTCGCGGGCGATCGCCGCATTCAGCTCACGCTCGGTGAACCGGAGAGACCGTTGTGCAGGGTCCTCTTCATACACCTCGGGAGCGAGTGCCGTCTCCGGATCGGGGGCTACACGCGCCGCGGGTTCCGAGGTCTCGGGGACGGCCCTGACCGAAGCGTCACGCAGCACGGCCAGCTTCTCGTTCAGCGTCTGCCGTTCCGCGGGCGACAGCGCCACCTCGGTCTCCCGCTCGACCTGCATCAGGTAGTAGATCCGCAAACCGGCCGCGATCAGCAGCACCGCCAGCAGCAGCACGAGGATCCATGGAAGGGGCGACGGGCGCCGCCGGTTTTCGGGGTTCTGTTCCAAGCAGGCGGGCTTCATGCAGTGACCGGCGGTTAACGGTAGCATAGAGCCGATCCATCGGCAGCGGAGCCAAACGCATGCACTGGGCATTCCTGTTCCTCACCGTCTTCCTGATCACGGGCCCTGCCCATGCCGAGCCGCTTCCATACAGTCCCGAAGCAGCTGCGGAACTCGGACCGGAGGAGCAGCGGCTTCAGGCGGAGAGACACCTCCAGCGCCAGCCGCCGGACGTGGTCGAGGCCCGCCGCTGGCTCGAGTCGGCTGCCGAGAGCGGCTCGGTCGAGGCTCTGGGCGAGGTCGGCTGGCTCTATGAACAGGGTCTCGGCGTCGAGCCGGATGTCGGCAGGGCGCTCGAGTATTACCGGGAGGCCGACGAGGCCGGCGAGAATGAATACGGACTGCGGATCGGCTGGATGTACGTTCAGGGCATCGGTGTGGAACCCGATCGCGGCGTGGCCGAGGCCTGGTTCCGGCGGGTCATCGAAGAGCGGAACGACAGTGCCGCACGTCTTGCGCTGGCGTCCCTGCTGGTTTCCGATGCACTGGCCGGCCTGCGGCCGGAACGCGGCACCGAGGCCCGCGATCTGCTGATTCAGGCCCTCGAGGACGGAGAGACTGACGCCGCCTTCTACCTTGCCCGGATGTACATGGAAGGCATCGGCAACCTGCCCGCCGATCCGGAGAGGGCCGTTCATTTCGCACGGATTGGCGCCGAAACGGGTCATCCCGACATGCAGGCCTGGCTCGCTTCCCTGCACGCGAGTGGCGAACTGGTCCCACAGGATCTCGTCGAGGCGCACAAGTGGGCCAGCCTCGCGGCGGCCGGAGGCAATCAAACCGGGGAGCAGCTGCGGCGACAGATCGCAGCGGAGCTAAGCGATAACGAGCTGCGCGAGGCCCGACGCCGTGCGTTTCAGTGGCTGAATGACCGATAGAATGCGCGCGACGGCTGTGACGACCGCAGCCCGCCAGCTTTCCCTGCAGACAGAGGATCCCTCGCGATGATTGAAATTTCCGGCCTTCTCGGTCTCGTCCTGCTGGTCCTGGTCATCTGGGCGATCGTCAGTACCGTCCAGAGCAACGCCTCCACGGCCGCCAAGGTGATCTGGATCGTGATCCTGGTGCTGCTTCCCCTGCTCGGCTTCATCCTCTGGCTGATCTTCGGACCCCGTTCGGGTCGCTAGCGCGCTAGCGATCCGGGATGCGGTCCGCGTCCTCGTTCATCCGCCGCAACTGCGCGGCACGGCCAGCAGGGATGTCCCGCCAGTCGAAGCGCCAGCCCCAGTTGCCCTCGGTTGTGCCCGGCTTGTTCATGCGGTGCCTGCCATCGAGCGCCAGCGCATCCTGCATCGGGAATATCGCTACTCGCGCCGGTGACTCCAAGGCCGCACGGATCAGCGGCCAGGGCATTTCTCCGTCGGGCTCCCCGAGTCTCTCGAGTACCGCCTGACGAGCGTCCGGAGACAGGGACTCGAACCAGCCCAGCGTCGTATCGTTGTCGTGGGTGCCGGTATAGACGACCCCAAGCTCCTCGTGATTGCGGGGCAGATAGGGGTTGTCCTCGCCGCCGTCGAAGGCAAACTGCAGGATCTTCATTCCCGGAAGCCCGAAGCGCTCGCGCAAAGCCGTCACCTCCGGCGTTATTACGCCCAGATCCTCGGCGAGCAGCGGCAGCTCCCCAAAACGTTCCAGCAGGGCATCGAAGAACGCCGCACCCGGACCCGGCTTCCATTCCCCCCCGATCGCGGTCGGCTCATCCGCCGGGATCGACCAGTAGGCCTCGAACCCGCGGAAATGATCGATTCGCAGCGCGTCCAGTTCCTCCAGCGCCCACTCGATCCGCCGCATCCACCACGCGTAGCCCGTTTCCGCCATGAAATCCCAGCGGTAATGGGGATTGCCCCAGCGCTGCCCCGTCTCGGAGAAATAGTCGGGCGGCACGCCCGCGACAGTCCTTGGCTGGCCGTCCGCGTCGAGATCGAAGTTCTCCGGATTTGACCAGACGTCCGCGGAATCGTGTGCCACGAAGATCGGCATGTCTCCGAGCAGAAGAATGTCGCGGCTGTTCGCCTCCCGTCGCAGCCGGGTCCACTGCCGAAAGAACACGAACTGCGCGAAACGGACCGCGTCCAGAGCTTCCGCGGCTTCGGCGCGAAGCTGCTCGATACGGCTCCGTTCGCGGTGCAGCAACGGTGCGGGCCACTCCCACCACGGGCGGTCCCCCTGAAGCTGCTTGATCACCACGAACAGAGCGAAATCTTCGAGCCAGTCGCTCTGGGCCTCGACGAAGGCCTGGTATTCCTCCCACGCGCTGTCCTCTGTGGACTCGAGAGTGCGGTGCGCCTGGGAAAGTGCTTCCGGGGTGGACATCCCGGCGGCGCTCGGGGGCAGCCATCCGTCGCGGACCATTTCCTCAGGGTCGATCAGGCGAGTGTCGCCGGCGAAGGCCGAAATACAGGCGTAGGGTGACCCGTCCCTCTGGGGCGGATTGAGCGGCAGCACCTGCCAGAGGCTGACTCCGGCCGCCTCGAGCCAGTCCAGGAAACGCAGTGCCTCGGCCCCGATCCGGCCAACCGGGCCCGGACCCGGCAGCGAGGTGGGGTGCAGGATGATCCCGGAACGGCGCTTGTCGAGCAGCCGGTTTGCTGGCCGGTTCGCAGTCATGAGTGCGCCTGGCCTCGACGCATCGTGCCGCCAGCCGCCTGCTCACCGCCCCCGGTGGACAACACCAGCGAGAGCGACTCCGGCACCGGAAGCCCGGCGCGCTGGTAAAGCACGGCCAGATGCCGACGGTACAGGGTTTCGAAGTCGCTCACCGAGCCGGCCGGATTGTAGCCGCCGAACCACCAGCACCAGTCCGAGCCCTCGCAGGTCGCCAGCTGTTCGATCACGGCCTCGCGATCCAGCTCCGGATGCTGTTGTAACGCGATGTCCACCGCCTGCTTCGCCTCGATCAGCCGGTCCCAGCCCGAATTCTTGTCCGGATCACCGATCCAGGTCGAAAAGGTGCCGTAGACCCAGCTCCCGGCCACCAGGCCGGGCAGCTCGGCCACTTCGCCGGTGGAGCGCGCACAGACATCGGCAAAGGTTCGCAGCCGGATGCGGGGGTGTCCGGCCAGTCGCCCGTAGAGTTCGTGGAGGAAATGGAAGCCGTTTTCCGGGTAGTACTCCCAGGCGTTCTCGCCATCCAGAATCACCGACACCACGCCGCCGGGCGGCGGCGCGTCCACGATATTCTCGAGGTGATGCACGAAGTCACCGACTGCATCGCGGGCATGCCAGTCCGCGTAGCGGAAGCCGATCGCATCGGAGAGCCCGTCGTCGCGGAAGAACGCGAGCAGGCGCGTGCCCGTGAGCCGATACGGCTGGTGCAGCCACCCGTCCCGGGGCGCCTGTTCTTCGTCGGGCACGGCCTCCGCGTCGAGCGCGGCGGCGAGGCTGTTCGCAAGCACCGTCTGGCCGCTGGCGGCCCACCGGATACCGTACTCGTCAAGCAGTTGCAGCGTGGCGGTACTCACTGCGCCCTCGGAAGGCCAGCAGCCTTGCGGGCGAAAGTTGAAGTGTTGCTCGAAGACTTCCAGGCCCCGTTCGATGTGCCAGCGCACTCGTGCTTCCCCATCCGGGTAGGCGGTATGCTCGGGCAGAAGCACCTCCGGCATGGCTTCCCGTGCGGACTCGACGTCCAGCAGCAGCGGCATGATCGGGTGGGCATAAGGCGTGAACGAGAGTTCCACCCGCCCGGATTCCGCAAGTTGCCGGTAGCGCGGAATGATGTCCGAAAGCACGTACCCGATCAGCTCCAGCAACTGGCGCCTTGTGCCGGCATCGTAGCCGTTCTCCTCTGCCAGCCACCGCTGCACCTCGGGATTATCGCGGCGCACGGTGGCTCCGAGCCACGCCAGGTGATAGCAGGTCGCAAGATCGAGAAAAAACGACGGCGCGAGGTGGCGCAGCAAAGCCGGATTCTCCTGAGCCTGCCGGGCGATCGCGGCCAGACTCCGGAACAGCGGGAAGGGCTCGATCATCCGCGGCTCATGCGCGCGCAGACAGACACGGATGATTTCGGCGCGCGCCTCGGCGTCCCTGGGCACCGTCTTCGCGGTCAGGAGCGAGAGGGTCGGATCGGGTATCGGGCGCCCGTGCTCGAGATGGGCCGAGACGTGACGCGCATAGTCGGCGATCTGCTCGAGGAGGATCGGCGCGAAATTGATCACGGCCCGGGCGTCGGGAACGGCCTCGAGATGCGCGGCCATGTCCGAATAGTCCTTCAGCGCGTGCAGGTAGGTCCAGGGCAACGCGTACTGCCCCTCGCCGTGCTCGAAGTACTGCGGCTGGGGCATGTGCCAGCACAGTACGACGTCGATCGGAGCCGCCTCGCGGCCAGGTTCCGCGCGTTCAGCGGACATAACGCGAAAGCTGTCCCAGCATCTCCGGCGTGACCACACGGACCCCCCCCGGGGAGATGAAGAAGTGCCTTGCGTCTTCCTCTTCATCCACGCCGATGCGCAGACCGTCCGGGATCTCGCAGCCCCGATCGATCACGCAGCGCCGGATCTCGCAGTTCTCGCCAACGTGCACGCTCGGCAGAATCACCGAGTCGTGCACGCGCGATCCTGCGTTCACCTGGACATCGGAGAACAGCAGCGAGTGCCGCACGGTACTGCCCGAGATGATGCAGCCGCCGGAGACCATCGAATCAATCGCCATGCCGCGCCGGTCGTCGTCGTCGAACACGAACTTCGCCGGTGGCCATTGCTCCTGGTAGGTCCAGATCGGCCACTCGCTGTCGTAGAGGTTCAGCTCCGGCGTCACGCCGATCAGCTCCAGGTTTGCCCTCCAGTAGGAATCCACCGTGCCGACGTCGCGCCAGTAGGCCTGCACGCCCTCCCGCTCGTCGCGGAAGGGGTAGGCCATCACCCGGTACCGGTCGATGATGCTCGGGATGATGTCCTTGCCGAAGTCGTGGTTCGAGCGGCTGTCGTCCGCGTCCCGGATCAGACGTTCGAACAGAAACCCGGTATTGAAGACATAGATGCCCATGGATGCCAGTGCGGTGTTCGGGTGACCGGGCATCTCGGGGGGATCCTCGGGCTTTTCCAGGAAGGCGTTGACGCGATTGTTGTCGTCCACACCCATCACTCCGAACGCTCGCGCACTCTCCCTGTCGACCTGCAGGCAGCCCACTGTCATGTCGGCACCGCTCTCCACGTGGTAGGCGATCATCTGCCCGTAGTCCATCTTGTAGATGTGGTCGCCGGCCAGGATCAGCACATATTCGGGGCCGTGCTGCCGGATGATGTCGATGTTCTGGTACACCGCGTCGGCAGTCCCGGCGTACCAGGACGTCTCGATCCGTTGCTGCGCCGGCAGCAACTCGATGAACTCCCCGAATTCGCCGCGCAGAAAGCTCCAGCCGCGCTGCACGTGCTGGATCAGGGAGTGCGCCTTGTACTGGGTCAGAACCCCCACCCGGCGGATTCCGGAGTTGATGCAGTTCGACAGCGGAAAATCGATGATCCGGAACTTCCCGCCGAACGGAACCGCCGGCTTGGCGCGCCAGAGGGTGAGGTGCTTGAGCCTGGAGCCACGGCCGCCCGCGAGGATCAGGGCAAGGGTCTCCCGGGTCAGACGGCTGACGAAGCGCTGGGGTTGCGGATTCATGCGATAATCCTTTCGTCCATTCAATTGTCAGTTGTCCGCACCGTACTGGACCGGTTTTCGAGCCTGTCGGTTTCGTCGGGGCGGGAATCCAGGTGAGCCACTTCAGTATGACAACAGCCGTTAACAAATGCATCCGCCCATTGGCAGAGGAGCTGAACCGTCTGGTGCAGGCGCGCTGGCACAACCCGCACCGGCTCCTTGGACGCCATGCCCTCGATCATGAAACGGTCTGTTTCCGGACCTTCCTGCCCCGCGCTGCAAATGCCTGGCTGCTGACCGGGGTCGAGTCCGGAGACCGCCCGCAGAAGGAAAGATTGATGCCGTATCCGGAGACTCCGGGGCTGTTCACCTGGACCGGGCCGCTCGCAACCTGCCCGCTGCATCCCACGGTACTTTACGAGGAGCCTGACGGACACGCGTTACAGTTTGTTGATCCCTACAGCTTCCCGCCCAGCATTTCGGACTTCGACCTGCACCTCTTCGGCGAAGGACGCCACTGGCACGCGCACCGGATGCTCGGTGCTCACCCGGAGACCCGGGACGGCATCAGCGGCGTGCGCTTCGCAGTCTGGGCCCCGGCCGCCGAACGCGTCAGCGTCGTCGGAGATTTCAATCACTGGGACGGCCGCATGCACCCGATGGCAGTGCACGGCTCCAGCGGCGTCTGGGAGATTTTCATTCCCGGTCTCGGCAACGGCATCCTGTACAAATACGAAATACGCAACCGTGACACCGGTAGCGTTTTTGTTAAAACAGACCCTTATGGCGCTTTTTTTGAGCTCCGACCAAACACTGCGAGCCGCGTCTTCGGCCAGTCGGGTTACGTCTGGAGCGACGAGTCCTGGCTACACCGGCGGGACCCCTACGCATGGAAAGAGCGCCCGATGAGTATCTACGAGGTACACCTTGGCTCGTGGCAGCATGGTGAAGGCGGGCGATCGCTGACCTATCGCGAGCTGGCAGAACGGCTGGTTCCCTACGTGCGCGAACAGGGCTTCACGCACATCGAACTGATGCCGATCACCGAGCACCCCTTCGATGGGTCCTGGGGTTATCAGAGCACCGGCTTCTTCGCGCCCACCTCCCGCTTCGGTTCTCCTGACGACTTCCGCTTCTTCGTCGATCGCGCGCATCAGGCCGGCATCGGTGTGCTGCTCGACTGGGTGCCCGGGCACTTCCCGAAGGACAGCTTCGCCCTCGCCCGCTTCGACGGCACCGCACTGTACGAACACGAGGATCCGCGCCGTGGCGAACACCGCGACTGGGGCACCCTGATCTTCAACTACGGACGTTCTGAAGTCCGCAATTTCCTGCTCTCCAGTGCACTGTGCTGGCTCGAGGACTTCCACATCGACGGGCTGCGCGTCGACGCGGTCGCGTCGATGCTCTACCTCGACTATTCCCGGCAACCGAACGACTGGATCCCGAACGAGCGCGGTGGCAACGAGAACCTCGAGGCGATCGCCTTCCTGCACGAACTGAACCGCACGGTGCAGACCCGCCACCCCGGCGTGCTGATGATCGCGGAGGAATCCACGGCCTGGCCGGGCGTGAGCCGCCCACCGGAGAGCGGTGGCCTCGGCTTCACCATGAAGTGGAACATGGGCTGGATGCACGACACGCTCGCCTACTTCAAGCGGGACCCGGTCCACCGCGCGCACCATCACAACCAGCTCACCTTCGGGATGCTTTACGCCTACAGCGAGAACTTCGTGCTGCCCTTCTCGCACGACGAAGTGGTACACGGAAAGGGCAGCCTGCGTGGCCGCATGCCCGGCGGCGAGTGGCAGCAGCATGCGCAGCTGCGGCTGCTCTACACCTATCAGTGGACCTACCCCGGGAAGAAGCTGCTGTTCATGGGCCAGGAGTTCGGGCAGGGCATGGAGTGGAACGAGGCCGCGCAACTCGACTGGTACGTGCTCGACTACCCGCTGCACAAGGGGCTGCAGGCGCTCGTACGCGACCTGAACCGCATGTACCGCGACGAGCCGGCGCTGCACGCCCGCGAGTTCGAGTCCGAGGGCTTCGCATGGCTCGACTGCGACGACGCCGCGCGCTCGGTACTGAGCTATGTCCGGTACGGGGCCGAGTCGGCGGCCATCGTGATCCTGAATTTCACACCAGTGGAGCGCTTCGGCTACGAGGTCCCGGTGCCGCACGGCGGCCGTTGGCGTGTACGCCTGAACACCGACTCCGAATTCTACGGCGGCGCCTCGCGCGGCTCGGAGGCCGGCACGGCCGAGATGCGTCCCCATCGCGGATTCCCGGCAACGCTGCGCCTCGACCTCCCGCCGCTGGCAGCGCTGATCCTCACCCCGGAGTGATGGCGTGTCGCATGCCGCCAGGCGGGTGCGCACCGGGCCTTCACACTGCGCGCCCGCCACTGGTATCATAGCGGGATTGGGGCGGTAGCTCAGCTGGGAGAGCGTCGCGTTCGCAATGCGAAGGTCGGGAGTTCGATCCTCCTCCGCTCCACCAAGGGTTCAATGAAAACAGGCACCTACGGGTGCCTTTTTCATGTACCCATCCAGGTATCCAACCAATGAAAAATGCTTGAAGGGCAGCCGGAGCTCTTCCCCGAACCGGACGCGACCGCTTCGTGAGTCCCTGCCCGTCGACCACCACCTGGGCACAAATCCCCCGGGCGCGGACCCCGGT
>PWRV01000182.1 GCA_003563455.1 Thioalkalivibrio sp. | reverse complement strand
TGATGCTCGGCGCCGGTCGCGGCAACGTGCTTTGGGAAGCGACCATCGGCATTCCCACCGGGCGCTCGGAACTGGAGCGGCTGATCGACGCCGACGGCCACATACCGGTCTACCGCGGTGCCGCCTTTGCTGCCGCCTACCAGGGACGCCTGGTCGCGGTGGCGCTGGACAGTGGCGACACGATCTGGTCCCGGGACTTCTCGTCCTACCAGGGGGGCGACATCGACACCGAATCCGGGGTGCTGGTGATGACCGCGGCGGACAGCCACGTCTGGGGACTCGATCCGCGCAACGGCGGAGACCTCTGGCAGCAGAGCGACCTGCGGTTGCGCGGCGTCACCGCACCGGTCGCGGTCGGCGACCGGGCCGTCGTCGGTGACTACCAGGGTTACCTGCACTGGATGAACCTCGACGACGGCCGCATCGTGGCCCGCACCCGAGCCGGTTCCGGAGCGATCGTCACCCGTCCGGTTCTGCACGATGGGGTGCTCTACGCAGTCTCCGCGAACGGGCAGGTCAGCGCGATCCGGGCGCGCGTGGGCGATGACTGAAGACGGACGCCGGGGGCTCCGGCAGCGCCCGGCGCATGGCCGCCGGTCCGGGTACGCGGGATGATTCCCGTGATCGCCCTGGTCGGGCGTCCCAATGTCGGAAAATCCACGCTCTTCAACCAGCTGACGCGCTCCAGGGATGCACTGGTCGCGGACCTGCCAGGGCTGACCCGGGACCGGCAATACGGCATCGGCCGAGCCGGCGGCTTCCCGTACATGGTGGTCGACACCGGCGGGCTGTCCGGCGAGGACGAAACCATGGACGCCGCGATGGCGCGGCAGACGCGCCAGGCGATCGCCGAGGCCGACCTGGTGCTGCTGATGGTGGATGCCCGGGCCGGGCTGACCGCGCTGGACGACTCGATCGCGCGCGGATTGCGCAGCGACGGTGTGCACGCCCTGGGGGTGGCGAACAAGACCGACGGTCTCGACATCGATTCGGCCACTGCGGAATTCCACACGCTCGGACTCGGGCCGATCCTGCCGATCGCCGCCGCGCACGGGCGCGGGATCACGGTCCTGATGCAACGGGTGCGCGAGGAACTCGAGCTGCAGCGGGTGGAACCGGGCGGCGAGGGGCCGGTCCCCGAAGGCGAAGCAGAGGCACTCGACCGCTGGCCCGGAATCCGGGTCGCGGTGATCGGCCGACCGAACGCCGGGAAGTCCACCCTGATCAACCGGCTGCTGGGCGAGGAGCGCGTGCTCGCGACCCCGATCGCCGGAACCACGCGCGACAGCATCTTCGTCCCGTTCTCCCGCGACGGACAGGACTACACGCTGATCGACACCGCCGGGGTGCGGCGCCGCGCGCGCGTGCACGACACGGTGGAAAAGTTCAGCGTGATCAAGACGCTGAAGGCCATCGAGGCGGCGCATGTGGTGATCATGGTGCTCGACGCCCAGGCCGGCATCGCGGACCAGGACGCCCACCTGCTGGGCATGGCGCTGGAGGCGGGCAGGGCGCTGGTGCTCGCGGTCAACAAGTGGGACGGCCTTGACCGGGACGCCCGCGAAATGGTGCGGCGGGATCTGGAGCGGCGGCTGGGTTTCCTGCGCTTCGCGCGCCTGCGGCTGATCTCGGCGCTGCACGGTACGAACGTCGGTCACCTGCTCGAGGACGTGCGCGAGGCCTACGCCAGCGCGTTTGTCGAGCTGTCCACCCCGCAGCTGTCCCGCCTGCTCGAGTCGGCGGTGGCGGAACACCAGCCGCCACTGGTCGGGCACCGGCGGATCAAGCTGCGTTACGCCCACCAGGGCGGGCAGAACCCGCCGGTGATCGTGATCCACGGCAATCAGACCGAAGCCCTTCCGGCCAGCTACAAGCGATTTCTGGAGAACTTTTTCCGCACGCACCTCGGGCTTGTCGGAACACCGCTGCGCCTGGAGTTCAGGACCGGGAGGAACCCCTTTGCCGGTCGCCGCAACGTGCTCACCGAGCGGCAGAGGCGCAAGCGCAAGCGCATGCTGCGCCACGTGAAGGGGCGCTGAGGATGTCGGCGCCGGGACTTTCGGATCGTGCCCGCGCGATGGAGCCGTTCCGGGTGATGCAGGTGCTGGCGCAGGCCCAGGCCCTGGAGGCCGCGGGCCGGGACGTGATTCACCTGGAGGTGGGGGAACCGGACTTCCCCACGCCGGAGCCGGTCGTTGCGGCGGCAACGCAGGCGATGGCGGCGGGCGTGGTCCGGTATACGCCGGCCCACGGCACCGGGGCATTGCGGGAGGCGATCGCCGCCGACTATCTCCGCCTGTACGGGTTGCGCATCGATCCGGAATGCGTGGTCGTCACCAGCGGTGCGTCGGCGGCGATCCTGCTCGCGCTCGCGGCCGGGACCGATGCGGGTGAGGCGGTGCTGTTGCCGGACCCGGGTTACGCCTGCAACCGCCAGTTCGTGACCGCACTGGGCGGGCGGCCGGTCCCGGTGCCCGTGCCGGCAGAATCGGGCTTTCAGCCCACCGCGGCCGGGATCGCGGCCGCCTGGCGTCCCGGAACCCGCGCGGTGATGCTGGCATCGCCGGCGAATCCCACCGGGACGATGCTTCCCCGGGAGGAACTGATCGCGATCGCCGCGGTGGTCCGTGAGCGCGCGGGGGTGCTGATCATGGACGAGATCTACGGGCGCCTGATCTTCGACCGGGCACCCGAAACCGCGCTGTCGACGGTGCCGGATGCGGTGATCGTGAACAGCTTCTCGAAATACTACGCGATGACCGGCTGGCGCCTGGGCTGGATGGTGGTCCCGGAGGGCTGGATCGAGCCGGTGCGCCGGCTGGCGCAGAATCTCTTCGTCGCCCCGCCGACCGCGGCCCAGGTGGCCGCGCTGGCCGCTTTCGAGCCCGGGACCGAGGCCCTGTTGCAGGCGCGGGTCCGGGAACTGCAGGCCCGGCGCGACTTCCTGCTCGCGGCGCTTCCGGGGCTCGGTCTCGAGCTGCACGCCCGCCCCGAAGGCGCGTTCTACATCTATGCCGACAGCCGCGCCCACGGATCCGATTCGGAGGCCCTGTGCGCCCGGATCCTCGACCAGGCCGGCGTCGCCCTGACCCCCGGGACGGACTTCAGCCCCGGCTCCGGACGCGACCACATCCGCATTGCCTACACCCAGCCACGCG
>PWRV01000009.1 GCA_003563455.1 Thioalkalivibrio sp. | reverse complement strand
TGCCCTGGGCGATCGCGGGGGAAGCGAAGGTGACGGCGAGCGCGGCGGTTACGATGGCGGCTTGTGTTCGGATGTTCATCTCTTTGCGGTTCTCGGTGCCCGGTCGGCAGTCGTGGTGGGGGGTGATGGGTGAGTGGTCGATTCCGCCGTTGCGCGTTCCGGAATGGAGGCAGAATCAGTGATTGCCAATCGACGCGTGGGCGTCAGATTGACGCAAAGAAACCCCTTGGTCAACGCCACAGCGGGCCGGTTCGGGACGCCGCAACCGTTCTTGCACGATTTGGACTGACCGGTTGCAGCTGTTGCAGCTGCGGCGAGGCGTATCGCCCTGACCACCCTTCAGGGGGAACCGGCGAGGACCTCGTCCCGCGTCTCGAGCACCAGGCTGACGCGGCGGTTCAGCGCGCGATTGGCATCGGAATCGTTTGGCGCGCGGGGGCGGGTGTCGGCATAACCGGTCACCCGGATGCGCTCCTGCGGGATTCCGTGTTCGATCAGCGCGCGCGCCACGGTGGTGGCTCGAAGCGACGAGAGTTCCCAGTTCGAAGGAAAACGTGGCGTGCTGATCGGAACGTCGTCGGTATGTCCTTCCAGCGAGATCTTCAACCGTTCGTCCTGCAGCGCCGTGACCAGCTCCTCGATCAACGCCTCGCCGGAGGCCCCGAGTTCCGCGGTGCCGGAGCCGAAGAGGATGCCGTCGCCGACCTCCAGGCGCAGTTGGTGCTGATCCAGCAGGAGTTCCAGGTCCTGTTGCTCGGTGCGAGCCGCCACCAGCTCCATCAGTGCCTCGAACGCGGGCGGCACGGATGGCGCCACGGCCGGGTCTGCAACTGCCGTGGCCGTCGCGGATTCCGCGTGCGTCGCTGCCGCGAGGGCCGGATCTTCGGGTGCTTCGACCCGTGCGTCTTGCCGCAGGGGTTCGGGATCGGCTCGCTCCACGGCGATGCCAACGTCTGCTGGCCCTGCCTCCGGCCACTTCACGGGCGCGACCTCAGGGGCAGCTTCCGCTACCACGGCAGCATCCGGGTCGGGTGCCTTCGCGCCGGTTGCGTTTTCGGGCGGGGCGCCGGCGGGTACCTCAACGGGAGGAGCGAAGCCGGCGAAGGGCTGGATCGTCGGAGGCTCGGCGTTGCCTGGCTGGTTCATCTGCATGTAGGTGATGCCAAGCAGAGCCGCGAACAGCGTAACCAGCAACAGCAGCACGTCCATGTACCCGACGGTCCAGCCGCTGTCGCCGGACGCCGGTTCGGCCTCTTCGAATTCGACGGCCTCGCGGCGCTTCCAGGCTGGCGGAGGCGTCGCCGGTCCGGCCGCGCGGCTGCGCTCGCGCCAGCCCCCCTGCCGGTCCAGCAGCACCCGTCCCGTCATGCGCGCATGCCCTGCAACGACATGGAGCGCGTCTTCTGCGAATTGCCGGCGGTCGCCTGTTCAGGCCGTGCGGCACTCATGAATTCGCCGATCAGCACCGGATGCTGGCGCTCGTAGAGCATCATGATCGCGTCGACCAGCATGTTCATGTGCAGCAGTTGCTGCCTGGACCGGTCTTCCAGCTTCAGCGCCAGCGGGCGAAAGACGAGGTTGGCGATCAGCAGGCCGTAGAGCGTGCTCATCAGTGCGAAGCCCATCGCCATGCCGATGTGTTCGAGCCCGGACTGACCGAGGCTCCCCAGCATGGCCACGAGGCCGAACAGGGTCCCGAGCATGCCGAAGGCCGGCGCGAAGGTGGCCATCGTGCGCAGGATGCGGATGTCGCGGTTGTCATCCTCCTTCTGCTGGCGGATGCGCCAGTGCAGCATGCGCCCGAGTTCCTCGCCGTTGTGCGGGTCGAGGGCAAGACGGGTGCCGCCGCGGAGGAACGGGTCCTGAATCGCCGTCGCGGCCCGTTCCGCGCCGCGCACGTCGCCGCGCCGGTAGCGTTCGGCGATCTGCAGGAACGGCTTGTAGTCCACCGCGGCCGGGGTCGGTGCCTCTCGGAAGAGGGCCGGGATACGGCGTAGCAGGGTCAGCACCGGTCCGGACGAATGACCGATCACCGAAGCGAGGAGGGTGCCTCCGAGCACCAGCATCAGTCCGGGCAGGTTGATGCCGTTCAGGCCGAGGCTCAGCCAGAGCAGAACCGCGACCCCCATTGTGCCCAGCAGCGTGAGACCGAAATAGATTTTCCTGCGCATGCCAAACCCCGCGAAGAGCGTCTTCGACGAGGTGCCATGCAGGGGGCGTGCCAGCGTCAATCCGAGGCGTGAGGTGTCCGGAGGGCGCGGGAACAGGCGTTGCCCCCGCATGCGCCAGCGGCGGGGCGGCAGAAAATCGCCGCCGGTTGCCGGTCGCGTCGCCGGTTGTGTCAATACACCGTCGCGGGGTGATTCCGCTGGGCGCCGGCCACGGACCCGGAAAGGTTCTTACAGCCGCGGGCCGTGTCCCTGGTGACGGTGATGATGGATCAGGCTCACCACGATGGTGAAGACCGTGATCGGCAGTACGAAACCCAGCATCACCATCGAGAACGCCGGCAGCACGGCGTGCTGCTGGGCCGCAAGCACGAGATAGCCGGTGTAGGCGGCGTAATAGCCAAGGAAGACCGCGCCTTCCCAGCGCGAGATCTCGCGTCCCGTGATCATGATCGGCAAGCATGCGAGTGCGACCGCCAGCATCACCCAGAGGTCAAGGTTGCGCGCCGCCTCCGCAACCGGGATTCCGAGCGGGGAGACCAGACCGGTGACTCCAAGCACCGCGAGGATGTTGAAGAGGTTGCTGCCGATCACGCTGCCGACCGCGAGATCGCGTTGACCGCGCAATGCCGCCAGCGTCGCGGTCGCGATTTCCGGCAGCGAGGTGCCAACCGCGACGATGGTCAGGCCGACGATGAGGTCGCTGATTCCGAGGAACCGGGCGAAGACCACCGCCGACTCGACGAGCCAGCGCGAACCGATCACGAGGGCTGCGAGTCCGACGACGATCAGGAGCACTTGCACGGTCCAGTGCCGGTCCCACCGCGAGGGCGTGGACAACGCGGCTTCCGGCGCGGTGGCGGAGGTTTGGCGGGTCGAGCGACGGGACTGAAGGACCAGGAAGACGGTGTAGGCGATGACCAGTGCAAACAGGACGCCGGCATCGATCCGGCTGATCAGGCCGTCCATTGCCAGAACCAGCAGCAGCACTGT
>PWRV01000076.1 GCA_003563455.1 Thioalkalivibrio sp. | reverse complement strand
TTGCCGACGCTTGAGAATCACGCGATCGAGGGCAACCCTCGCTGCGGCGGGCTGGGTCTCTGACGATGACTTCGCGTGGATACGGATGCGCAGAGAGACGTTGTTCCGGGTAACTATACCGGCGAGCGCATTACCCGGTGGCTGCAGCAGCCGCTGAAGAAATCCGGTCGCGAACAGGACACGCATCTCTACATCGTCTACGCAAGCCGAGCTTCGACGCGGTACACGCCTGGATTCATGACCTGGGACGCCCTTCCACCACATGAGCGCGAGGCGTTGCAGATGAGAGTGTCGGATCTTGGCGTGACAACTCGCAGGCGTTTCGAAACAACCGTCAGGACCCGGGCTCCGGGCAGCAGTGGGCCGTGCGGGACATTCGATGCCAGCGCAGGATTACAGGAAGGCTATGCGGCCTTCTCGGGACTGCGAGCGTGTTCACGAACCAACGCCGCGAAACCTGCTCCAATAGAGGTATGAAAAACCGTTACCCTGAGTTGTCGCGCCGCCACCTCCTGGCAGGATTGTCCCTTGCCCTGCCAGCGTTATGGTTGGGCGGCTGTCGGAGCGAGCCGGTCGGCGCGCAAGACAACCGTCCCTTCGAGCCGCTGGATCTGAGCGACCGGCAATGGCGCGAGATCCTTACCCCGGAGCAATACCGCGTACTGCGCCGCGACGGCACCGAACCGGCCTTTTCCAGCCCGCTGGACAAGGAGTGGCGCGACGGCACCTACGTGTGCGCCGGCTGCAACCTGGCGCTGTTCGCCAGCGCGCACAAGTATGATTCCGGTACCGGCTGGCCGAGTTTCTGGAAGCCGATCAATGACTCGCACGTCGGCACCCAGCGTGATTTCAAGCTGATCATTCCGCGCACCGAGTATCACTGCGCGCGTTGCAACGGGCACCAGGGCCATGTCTTCAACGACGGGCCGGATCCGACCGGCCAGCGCTGGTGCAACAACGGCGTGGCGCTGAACTTCGTCCCCGAGGGCACGCCCCAGCCGGAGCTTCGCGAGGCCTGATGGCGCTTGCGCCGGGCGTTCCGGAAAGCGCTTTCGCCTCGACTGAAATTGACACCAACCCACGTCGAGAGGCAGTCATGATGCCAACCCTGTTTCATCTCGCAACCGTTCGCCTGGGCCATCGCCTCATTGTCCTGGCCGCCCTCGCCGGCTCACTTCTTCTCGCGGCGTCGCTCGCCGGCGCTGCCAATGACGCCGAGGACAATTTGGCGCGGGCGACTTTTGCCGGCGGCTGCTTCTGGTGCATGGAACCGCCCTACGACGACCTCGATGGTGTCGTCGAAACGATCTCGGGGTTCAGCGGCGGGCACGTATCGAACCCAGCCTATGAGGACGTGGTCCGAGGCGGCACCGGGCATCGGGAAGTGGTGCAGGTCGTCTTCGATCCCGAGGTCATCGACTACGCCGAGCTGCTGCACGTCTTCTGGCGCAACGTCGACCCGTTCGATGATGGTGGCCAGTTCTGCGACCGCGGCGATGCCTACCGTACCGCCATCTTCGCCCACAGCGATGCGCAGATGAAACAGGCCCGCCGCTCACTCGAAAGTTTCGAGCAGTCCGGGCGTTTTGGCCAAGCCATCGTGACACCGGTTCTTGAGTTCGAGAACTTTTACGCGGCCGAGGACTACCATCAGGGCTATTACCGGAAAAACCCGGTGCGCTACAAGTTCTATCGCTGGCGCTGCGGTCGCGACGATCGCCTTGAAGAAATCTGGGGCGACGAAGCCGGCGGCTGACCCCCGCGGCAAGGCTTCCCCCGAAGACTACGCCGGCGCACAGGGCTTTCGCATCGAGATGGGTGAAAGATCTTTTCGATCGCCGTCAGATCCTCCGTGCAGGCAATCAGCCGCATGGCCCACTAGGCCGTTCCCGACTCGCGCCCTGCTCGGACTCGCGAGCCGCCCACCAGAACCGCAGCAATCGAGAGCTGCGGCAACAGAATGTTGAGAACACGGGAAAGAACACATGACTCACCTGCCTGATCCGGAGACCTCCGCAACCACGATGAAGATCCTGTTCCTGCACGGCTGGCAATCGGTCCCCGGTGGCCTGAAGCCGACTTACCTCGCCAGCCACGGCCACGAGGTGATCAACCCGCGGCTCGACGACGAGGACTTCCAGCGCGCGGTGGCTACCGCGCAGGCGGAGTTCGACCGGCACCAGCCAGAGGTGGTCGTGGGTTCGTCGCGCGGAGGCGCGGTCGCGATGAATCTCGAGGTCGGCGACGCGCCATTGGTGCTGCTCTGCCCCGCCTGGAAACTCTGGGGCGTTGCGACGACCGTTCCCAAGGGCACGCTGATCCTTCACTCACCGCTTGACGAAGTCATACCCTTCGCCGATTCCGAGGCGCTCGCGCAGAACAGCGGCCTGCCGCCAGAAGCTCTCATCGCAACGGGCGGCGATCACCGCCTCGCCGAACCTGAGCCGCTGGCGAAGATGCTGGAGGCCTGCGAAAGGGTCGCGGGTCAACAATGACCGTCGCAACATCTCTGGATTGAAGGGATCACCCAAGCCAACTGTCGCGGCACGCCGCCACGCTGCCGAGGAAAGAAGAACGCAGGGTGGGCAAAACGAACTGTGCCCACCACAAACCGCCGCGGCCAGAATAGGGGGCCCGCTGCGCTTGGCCCAACCTACGCCAAAGGGCGGCCCGCGACCGGAGTGCACAGGACTCTGACGCCAACTGAGGAAAACACTCAAGCCTCAGGCGCATCTCCGATCGGCTTCAGCAAATCTTCGTAATCATTCTCGGGCCGATTCACTTCGGTCGAAACGGGATGGGGATTCAGCCGTTCCGTGGGCAACCGACGCACCGCCGAGCGGATCGCATCGCGGTCGACGAGTTCCGGGTTCAACCAATCCTCCAGGCACCCGGGCTCCAGCGCAAGCGGCTGCCGATGGTGAATCGAATCCAGTGGCGGGCGCGCCGGTTCGGTAACGATCGCACAGCAGATCGCGTCCTCCGCCGATGGCTCCCAGATACCTGCCAGAAACAGCACGCCGGCGTTCTCGTCATCGCCGGGCGCAATAAACCACGGCTGCTTACGCCCATCTGACACCTGCCACTCGTACCAGCCATCGGCCGGCACCAGGCAACGCCGGTGCGCGAAGGCATTACGGAAATACTTGCTGGTCGCAACC
>PWRV01000140.1 GCA_003563455.1 Thioalkalivibrio sp. | reverse complement strand
GGCCCGCCACCCGCACTTCCCGCTGCTGTTCGACCCGCAGACCGCGGGCGGGCTGCTCGCAAGCCTCCCGGCAGAGCACGCCGGGGCCTGCATCGACGAACTGCAGCGCGCGGGCTACCCGGCGGCAGCGGTGATCGGCCGCGTTGAGACCCGCGGCGAGGCGATGGAACCGGTGCGGGTGGCACTGACTTCCGATCCCTTTCCCGCGCAGGCGGGACGGGAGCGACGCCCCTGCCCCGACTTCAAGCGACGGGCGCGGGAAGAGGCGCAGCGTGAATCCTGACCCTCGACCGCTCCTGCAGCCTTCTGCGCAGGGCGCCGGCACGCTGAACAACCGCGCCGGTGACTTCGAATCGACTTGCCGCAAGGCCTTCGACGATGGCTGGCTGGCGCGTCCACGGGAAGGAGCCACCGTCGCTGCGCACCGACCGCTTCCGGCCTCCGTCGAAGAAGGGCCAGCGATCCCTGCTGTGAGCCCGAAACGCCGGTGTCGCGCCGTCAGGTGCTGATCATCTGCGGCAGGGCCAGGAAGAGCGCCGCGATGGTCTTTGAATCCGTGATCCGCCCAGCGCGGGCATATTCATCGGCTTCTTCGGTGCTTAGCGATTCAATCTCAACGAATTCGTCATCATCTGGCCGGGCGCCGACCGCAGTCAGGCCCCGGGCCATGAAGATCTCGATGCGCTCGTTGGCGTAGCCGACGCAGGCGTCGATCGTCCCCAGCCGTTGCCACTGCCGTGCCTCGTAGCCGGTCTCCTCCCGCAGTTCGCGCCGGGCGCAGGCCGCGGGCTCCTCGCCCGGATCGATGCGCCCGGCCGGCAATTCCAGCAGCACCCGACCGACCGGGTATCGGAACTGCCGGACGAACACGATGCGGCCGTCCTCGAGCTGGGCGACGATCAGCACCGCACCCGGGTGATCGATCCACTCCCGAACCGCTTCCCGCCCGTCCGGCAGCCGGACGCGGTCCCGGCGCACATGCAGGAGCACCCCGTCGAATACCGTCTCGGAGGCGATGGTGGTCTCGCGCAGGGAATCGTCGTTGTCGGTCATGATGTCAGACCACTTTCAGCGTGAAAGTCGCGTACTCTCCCCTCTCCCGCTTGCGGGAGAGGGGCCGGGGGTGAGGGCCTGGGCCGACGCCGCACCCCCACCCCACCCCTCCCCCGCAAGCGGGGGAGGGAGATTTCTCCGGGGAGATTTTCAGCGTCAGGGGTGACGACGCGTCAGTGCTCGTAACCGCAGCTCCAGCACTGGGTGAACTGACCCTCGATCTGCTCGCCGCAGCGGGGGCACTGCCACGCCCTCGCCTCCGGATCGTCCTCCGCCTCCAGGTACTCCTTGATCACGGCGCGCGCCTGTTCCGCCTGGCTCTCGTGAACGACCACCACCCGGGCCCAGCACTCGTTCGGGGGAATCTCGCCGGCAGCCCCGTACAGACCGGCCTGCATCGCGTGTGCCTGGATGCCCGCGTTCTGCAACACGCCCTCGATGAAGCCCGCCATGATCGGGTCTGCCGCGGTGTAGACCGTCTTCACAAAATCCTCCGTCCCGGTCGGTTGCAGCGTGATGTCTTCAATGCTGCGCCGAGCCCGCGCTCTGGAAATACTCCATCGCTTTCTGGATCGCGTAGAACGGGGCCTCCTCGGCGGCCTCGGCCGTCTCGGGCAGGTTGATGTCCGCGTGATACTTGCGGAAGGCCAGCAAGTGGATCGGCAATTCCCGTGCGAAGAGGTCGTTCGTCGACACGAAGTACTGTGCCAGCGCCAGTACCAGCCAGAAGCGTGTCTCCGCCGGCAGGATGTCCGGGCTCAACCGGATGCGCGGGAGCTCTTCGGCCGTACCCTCGACTTCCAGAACCACCTCCTGGACGGGCTCGGACTCGACAGCCGCAGCGGATTCCGGGCGCAGCAGCTCCAGGTCGTCGGACAGGCGAAGATGCCCCTTCAGGCGGATGTGATCCCAGGGCTGAAAGACCTTGCTGGACATATTTACCGCCCAAAGTTCGAGCAGTTCGCGAAGTTCCCCCGCGAGCGGGCTATCCGCCAGCGCGTAGAGCTGCTGGGCATAGAGCATGTCCCACACCCAGACCTGCCCGTATTCCGGCAGTTCTCCTTCCTCGCGTACCGACACGCGCTGTGCATCCGGGGCATCGGCAGCCCGCTGGTGCAATGTGATCGTAAACCGTGCCAAGTTCGTCTCCGGCGCTATGACTTTACCGGGGAGTATAGACACCGCGCTCAGGCAACCCCATTTCGCGCGGGTTGCCCGCGGCTTTTGCGTGTTCCCTGCAACGCCCAGAAGACGCGCAGTCCCAGCAGGGCCGCGAGGATCAGCGCGTAGACCGTCACCTCGCGGTAGTCGGCCCGCGTCAGCCAGACGATGTGCACCACGGCGAGGATCCCCGCGAGGTAGACCAGCCGGTGCAGACGCGTCCAGTTCCGCTTCAGCAGGCCCATTGCGGCACGGGTCGAGGTCGCCGCCAGCAGCAGCAGGATGAACCAGGCGGCAAATCCGGCCATCACGAACGGACGGGTCGTCAGGTCCTCGAGGATCAGGACCCAGTCGAAGAACAGATCCACCCCCAGCCAGATCAGAAAGTGCGCGCTCGCGTAGCCGAACGCAATCAGCCCGAGCAGGCGCCGGTACCGGCCGATCCCGGCCACGCCGGTCATGCGGCGCAGCGGGGTCACGGACAGTGCGACCAGCAGCGCGATCATCGCGTAGGTGCCCGTGTCGAGCAGCAGCGTCTCGATCGGGTTCACGCCGAGCCCGCCGAAAGCGCCGGCGGTGCGCGCGGCCAGCCAGACACCGGGCAGGAGTCCGGCCGTGAGCAGCGCCCACCAGATCGCACGCTGCCAGCGCGGCCCCGGCCCGCCGCGCCGCGGCCGCGCGGCGGCGTTGCCGATCGCCGACGTCTTCACGCTCCGGTCCGAAAGGGCTTCAGAAGTACCGTGTCAGATCCATCCCCTCGTAGAGCGAGGCGACCTCTTCCCCGTAGCCGTTGAAGAGCTCGGTCCTGCGCCGACGAAATTCGCCGATGCGGCGCTCGGTCCGCTGCGACCAGCGGGGGTGTGCCACATCCGGGTTCACGTTGCTGTAGAAGCCGTATTCATCGGGCTGGGAACGGTTCCAGGAAGTCGGCGGCTCCTCCTCGGTGAAGC
>PWRV01000010.1 GCA_003563455.1 Thioalkalivibrio sp. | reverse complement strand
TCAGCACGCCGGTGAGCAAACCGAGGCCACGTGGACATCGCCGGGTCAGCCACCCCGGGTTTTTCGGAGGCGGGTTGCTGTGAATGACGCCATCTTGGAGTGGCCGCTCCCGTATCGCCTTCAGCCGCCCAGGCCGAGGGAATGGGTGGCTGGTTTGGGTCGACTTGAGACCCCGATCGCATCAACGGCACTGGACGACCCGAAACCGACCCTGGTCGGCGCGCCGCACGCGAGCGCATGCGGTCGAACAGATGTCAGGGACTGAAGCTTGAGTAGTGGCTTGTGCGATGTACGTCGGGCTTACCGGCAGCCCACCGGGCCCTCTGCCGCAGAGGCGGGTTCACACCCACAGCGAGTCAGGTGTGTGCTGGCGGATCCCGGAGCTCGCGGGCCCCATGGATGACGGCGATCACGTCCACCTGAGCCTCGTTAATCTGGTAGATGATGCGGTACGGTCCGTCAAAAACCTCTCGGACAATCTCGCGGTCATACTCGGGCACACGACGACCCGACCAGGGAAACGTCCCGACCTGGCGCGACCGTGCCGTGATGCGATCCACCGTTCGTAACGCGTACACCTCGGAATCCTGCGCAATATACGCGTAAATCGCATCCAGGTGCTTCTGCGCAGAGCGAGTCCAGTGAACTCTCATTCAGGGAGACCGAACCGCCTTCTGACCTCGCCCACCTCATCGGTTCTACCGGCTTCACTGTCCTCGAGGCCCTTCTCGATGGCCTCGCGAACGTAGATCTCACGCATCAGGTCTTCCCAAGTGGAATCCGCCGAAAGCTGCTCCACCAGCCGATGCGCCTCCTCCTTCTGGATGACATTCGACATTCCCGTGCCTCATTTCATGTTCTTGAGGCCAGTGATTCTAGCCGAACCAGCCGTTCGGCAGGTCCTCATCATCCCTGCTCACGCCCGGAAACGCCACGCGACATCCACAAGGTTTCACGAACGGCTGGTACGGTGCCCTATGGCCTGCGGAAACATAGGATGAAAGTGTTCCGGTAAAGGGCCAGCGGTGTCCGCTCCTCACTCGACTGGAGCCCCTCACCTCTGCGAACCGTGTGCCCGCTCGGGGTCGGCTTCAGTCAATCTGGCAGCGGGATGAATTCTTCCTCGTCACCCGACACCCGAGGGTAGCGTCCCGCGCGCCAATCGGCTTTCGCCTGCTCAATGCGCTCCTTCCGGCTCGAGACGAAGTTCCAGTCGATGAAACGTTCACCCAAGGATCAGGGCAATGCGCGAATCGGTGTCGGCTTCCAGAGCAACGTTCGAAACCCGGGACAGGATCGCCATCGAGTGTTCGGGCAGGATCATGCGGCCCAGCCTGAGCCCACCGCTGACCACATACAGCGGGCGCTCGGAGGCATTGGGTAAGGACAGGCGCTGACCCGTCTTGAGTTGCGCTTCCACGTAGAGCGTATCCGCGAAGGTTCTCACCGGCGAGGCCACACCATAGGCGGAGCCCATCATCACCCGGACTGGCATGTCATCGAACGACAATGCGATGGCAATCAGACTTGCCCTCAGTAGCGCCAACCAATTTTCGCCAAATCAACGCATTCCGGAGGCTCAAAAGCCCCCGGAATCGACCGTCAACAAGGGTGCACGGAACTACGGCAATGCGGGCACCTCGAAGCTCGGCATCTCGCCGGTCAGCGTGTGCAGGAAAGCGACCAGATCGTCCACCTCTTCCGACGAATACTCACGTCCGAGCATCTCGCGGCCCATGATCTCCACGGCCTCTTCCAGGGTCGCGGTTGCGCCATTGTTCATGTATGGATAGGTGACCGCGATGTTGCGCAGCGTCGGGGTCTTGAACGCGAAGCGGTCGGCCTCGTCACCCGTGACCAGGAAACGCCCCTCGTCCTCGGAGCCCGGAACCTGAATCCGGTAGAACTGGCTGTCGGTCAGCGCCGGTCCGTTGTGGCAGGCGACGCAGCCACTGTCGACAAAGGACTTCATGCCCTGCTTCTCCTGCTCGTTGAGCGCCATCAGGTCGCCCTTCAGGTAGCGGTCGAAGCGCGAGTTCGGGGTGTTCAGCGTACGCTGGAACCCGGCAAGCGCCTTCGCCACATTGTCGGCGTTGATCGGGTCGTCATCGTCCGGAAACGCTGCGGCGAACTTCTTGGGGTAAACGTCGAATTCCTTGAGGCGTTCAATCGCGTCCTCGAGTGACATCGCCATCTCGATGTCGGCCTCGATCGGGCCCAGCGCCTGCTCCTCTAGCGTCGCCGCACGCCCGTCCCAGAACTGCGCGGTGAAGAAACCGGAATTGAGCACGGTCGGCGTATTGCGCTCGCCCACCTGCCCCTCATGCCCTACGGCGCGCGGAATGCGGTCGGACCAGCCAAGCGCCGGGTTGTGGCAAGTGGCGCAACTGATCACACCGCTACTGGAGATGCGGGGTTCGAAGAACAGCATGTTGCCCAACTCCACGCGCTCTGGTGTGAGCGAATTGTCGGCGGGAATCGGCGGCAGCGTCGGTAGCGGCTCGAAGTGCCCCCGATAAGTGTCATAGCCATCTGCGAGAGCGCTTCCGGAAAAGGCAAGGGCAGCCCCAAAGCAAACCATTGACGCTGCCAGGAATTTCGGTGCGTGACCCATTTCTGATTTCCTCCATCGTGTTATCCGGCGCGCTGCGCGAGGCGGGGATGGTCCGAGGCGCAGCGACCATGGCGCCGGCCGCCTATGGCGGTTTGGATGCGAAACGACAGGCCACCGGGCCTGCCCATTAACATATAGAAGAAATGTGGGAACTGATCCATCGCGGCCCATGCTCGGCCGTGTCTCCCGAGAGCCGAGCCGTTCGCGCACCATGACGCTCTTCCGAGACCCACCCCAACATCCACAACCGCCCATCCCGGCGCCACCAAGGACCGCACGCGGCCATGCTCGCGCTGCGCCAGCCCGTTTACGAGCCAGCTCGCTGGCGGTGTTCCCGCCACTGGTCACGCCCGATCCGCAACCAGGATTCCATTCAAACCCTCAGGCGCAACCCTCGCCGGCAAGAGCCCGGCAGGCCACCCACAGCAGCCAAAAAAGCGGCTTAACTCCCGTGCCATCTCTCTTGACACATAGCCCACTGACGAGGCGACTAATGGCAAAGCCCCCCGAGTTTTCCGGACGCGGGTTTTCGTCGGTGAATCAACCTGCTCAGACCCCC
>PWRV01000001.1 GCA_003563455.1 Thioalkalivibrio sp. | reverse complement strand
GCAGCGGTCCTCCGGTACAATCCCGGCGCTGTCCCCGAACGGGTATCTGCCTTGAAACGCAACCGACGCAGTCGATCTAGTCAAGCCCTGCGATAGCAGACCCCTCCTGGTTCGGTCTTCTTCTGCAGGGCACGTGGAAGTTGGGCCGGGCCACCGTGTGATCTTTGCGCGATCCCCCTGTCTGAAGCCAGTCCTCCGCCGCTGGGGGAAAGGCCCAGGGAGGCGCTGATCGTCACACCGTTCCCGCGCCAGTTCCCGAGAGTGCGCCGCTACCGGCGCAAGCGACATTCCGGTCACGCACCGGAATCGCCAGGAGATGGGCATGGAACACAACCTGGAACAGTTCGTCGTCGAGATTCAGGAACTGCTGCGTCTGGACGACCGCGACGCATTGCAGGAGACGCTGGACTTCATGCGCGTCCAGGACATCGCCTGGGTGCTGATGGAGCTCTCCAGCGACGACCTTCCCGCGGTCTTCAATCGCCTCCCGCCCGGACGCAAGGCGGATGTCTTCGGCTACCTGGACCGCGAGTATCAGGTCCGGCTCCTCGCGACGACGCCGCGCGCCGACGCCCGCTTCCTGCTCTCGGAGATGGACACCGACGACCTCACCGCGCTGCTGCAGTCGCTGGAAGAGGACGAAGTCCGCGAGTACCTGCGGCTGTTGCCCTTCCGCGCCATCCGGCGTGCCCTGAAGCAGCTCAACTACCCGGAGAACTCGGTTGGCCGGGTAATGTCCTCGGACGTCGTGGCGGTGGAACCGGAATGGAGCATCTGGCGCGCCCTCGCCTTCATCCGGCGCAATGCGGACGAACACTCGAACAACGTGATCTTCGTGGTCGACGCCGACCGCCGGCTGCTGGCCGCGGTTCCGATCCGCCATTTCCTGCGCGGTCGCCCCGCCGATCCGGTCTCCACGCTGCTGCAGGACGCCTCGCCCGTATCCGTCTCAGTGCTGGAGGAGCCCATCGAGGCCGCGCGTCTGATCCAGCACTACGATCTCGAGACCCTCCCCGTGGTCGGCGAGGATGGGGTGCTGCTGGGCGTCGTCACCGTCGACGACGTGGTGGACCTGCTGGAAGCCGAATCGACCGAGGATTTTCACAAGATGGGCTCCGTCGGCAGTCTCACCCTGAGTCTGCAAACCGCAAGCCCGGCGCTGCTCTTTCGCAAGCGCGTCGGCTGGTTGCTGGTGCTGGTCGCGTTCAACACGATGGGCGGCTATGTGATCTCGCGCTACGAAGAGGCGATCGAGGCGCTGGTGGCGCTGGTGTTCTTCCTGCCATTGATCATCGCTTCCGGCGGCAATGCCGGCGCGCAGAGTTCCACGCTGATGGTCCGCGCGATCGCGACCGGCGATGTCACCGCGCGTGACTGGTTGAAGCTCTGGGGCAAGGAGATCGGCGTCTCGGTCTCGCTGGGCCTCACGATGGGTCTTGCCGTGTCGCTAATCGGGTTCTGGCGAGGCGGGTACGAACTGGCGCTGCTGGTTGCAATCGCCATGACGCTGATCGTGGCCGCGGCCAGCGTCGTGGGCATGCTGCTGCCGATCATCCTGACCCGGTTGAAGCTGGATCCGGCGACCGCCAGCGTGCCGCTGGTCACGTCGCTGGCCGACATCTTCGGCATCCTGATCTATTTCGCGCTGGCCGTGGCGATCTTCAACCTCACCATTGGCGGGATCTGACCCCATCACCATGAACACTGTCGTCCAGGAAGAAACCACGCTCGCGGACATCCTCGGCGTTGCGCTGGATCAGGGAGACACCGACCACCTCCGGGAGCTGGTCGATGCCCACGCGGCCCAGGACATCGCCCATGCGCTGACGGAACTGCCGCGGTCGCAGTGGCAGGGCCTTTTCGAGCGCCTGGACCATGAACACGCGGCCGACATCTACGCGCACCTTCCGACCGAACAGCAGACCCTGTTGCTGGAGGGTCTCGACCACGGGCAGGCGACCCGCCTGATCGGGCAGCTCTCCTACGATGATGCAGCGGCCGTACTCCATGAATTGGAGGACGAACACGCCGGGACGATTCTGGGGGCTTTGCCCGAGGACGATCAGCGGGTGCTCAACGCCCTGCTGGCTTATCCCGAGGAAAGCGCCGGGCGCATCATGACCCCGGAGTTCGCGACCGTGCGCCCGGAATGGACAGTCGAGGAGGCGCTGGACCACCTGCGCGAACACAGCGAGATTGCGGAGACCGTGAACACCATCTTCGCCGTGTCACCAGAGGGCCAGCTACTGGGCTGGGCACGATTGAAAGACCTGCTGCTGAGCCGTCCGCGCGCTCGCGTGGAAGCGGTCCTGCGCACCGACATCATCAGCATCGAGGCACACGAGGACCAGGAAGAAGCGGCGCGGCGCATCAGCCACTACGACCTCGACGTGCTGCCGGTGGTCGACGAAGGCGGCGCGATCCTTGGCATCATCACCGTGGACGACGTGCTCGACATCATCCGCGACGAGACCACGGAGGACTTCCACCGCATGGCGGCGGTGTCCGATCTCCCGCTGTCCATGCGCGAAGCCAGCATGCGCCTGCTCTATCGCAAGCGCGTCGGCTGGCTGGTGATCCTGGTCGCGGTGAACATTCTCTCCGGGGCCGCCATCGCCTTCTTCGAGGCGTCGATCGAGGCCGTCGTGGCGCTCGTCTTCTTCCTCCCGATGGTGATCGCCACCGGCGGCAATGCAGGAGCCCAGGCGTCGACGCTGATGGTGCGCGCGCTGGCGACAGGCGACATCCAGACGCGCGACTGGCTGCGACTGGGAACGAAGGAGGTCCTGGTCGCAGCGGCACTGGGATTCGCGATGGCGGCCTCCATCTGGCTCGCGGGCAACTGGCTCAGTAACCTCGAGGTCGCGAACGCGATCGCCATCGCGATGTTTCTGGTGGTGGTGTTCGGTTCCATGTTCGGCATGACGCTGCCCTTAGTTCTGACCCGCCTGAAGCTCGACCCCGCCACCGCCAGCGCCCCGCTGATCACGTCGGTGGTGGACGTGATCGGGATCATCATCTATTTCGGCGTCGCGACCGCGATCCTGCAGTTGAACTAGGGAAGCGCTGAATAAAGCCATCCTGGCTTTCTCAGCGCACGCTGCGCGGCAAATGCGATTTGCCACTTGCTTCAGAATCAACCACCTATGGTGGTCGATTCTGGCGGCACTTCCTTG
>PWRV01000191.1 GCA_003563455.1 Thioalkalivibrio sp. | reverse complement strand
CGTTCCTGCTCGATGATCCGGGCCACCACGTTCCACTCGACCGGCTCGATGTATACCCGGTCGGCGGTCTCGGGGTCGGTCATGATGGTGGCCGGGTTCGAGTTCACCAGGATCACCCGGAAGCCCTCCTCGCGCAGGGCCTTGCAGGCCTGGGCGCCGGAGTAGTCGAACTCGCAGGCCTGGCCGATCACGATCGGCCCGGCGCCGAGGATCAGTACGCTCTCGATGTCGTTACGCTTGGGCATGGGGGTGCGGCTCCGGAGTCGGATTCGTGTACGACGGGAAGGGGCGGCTCAGCGGCGCGCGGCGCGCATCGAGGCGATGAACTCGTCAAAGGCCGGGGCGACATCATGGGGACCCGGGCTGGCCTCGGGATGCCCCTGGAAACTGAAGGCCGGACAGTCGTTGCGTGCGATTCCCTGCAGGGTGCCGTCGAACAGCGAGCGGTGGGTCGCATCGAGCCACTCCGGCAAGTTCATCTCGTCCACTGCAAAACCGTGGTTCTGGCTGGAGATCATCACGCGCCCGTTGCGCAAGTCCTGGATGGGATGGTTTGCCCCGTGGTGGCCGAACTTCATCTTCACCGTGCTCGCGCCGCTGGCGAGTCCGAGCAGCTGGTGGCCGAGACAGATGCCGAACACGGGACGCTTCTGTTCGCAGAACTTGCGGACCGTGGCAATCGCATAGTCGCAGGGCTCCGGATCGCCCGGCCCGTTGGACAGGAAGATCCCGTCGGGCTCGAGCTCGAGCGCGTCTTCCGCGGTGGTCTCGGCCGGGACCACCGTGACCCGGCATCCGCGGTCCACCAGCATGCGCAGGATGTTCTGCTTCATGCCGAAGTCGTAAGCGACCACGTGGAATTCGGCATCGATCGGGTTCAGTCGCACGGGGGGGCCGTCGATCTTCCAGGTGCCCTCCACCCACTCGTAGCGGGTCTTCGTGCTGACCTCCCGGGCCAGGTCCATTCCCTTGATCCCGGGGAAGTCGCGCGCGAGCGCGAGCGCCCGGTCCACGTCCACCTCGCCGGCCATCACGCAACCGCTCAGTGCACCCTTTTCGCGCAGCAGGCGGGTCAGTTTGCGGGTGTCGATCCCGGCGATCGCCGTCACTCCGTGCCGCATCAGGAAGTCCGGCAGCGACTCGCGGCTGCGCCAGTTGCTGACCAGCGGCGGAACGTCGCGCACGATCAGCCCCGCCGCATGCACCCGCCCAGACTCATCGTCCTCGGGCGTTGCCCCGACGTTGCCGATGTGCGGGTAGGTCAGGGTCACGATCTGCCGGGCGTAGGAGGGGTCGGTCAGGATCTCCTGGTAGCCGGTCATTGCCGTGTTGAACACGACCTCGCCGACGGTTTCGCCCCGAGCTCCGACCGACTTTCCACGAAACACCGTTCCGTCTTCGAGAACGAGTACAGCGGGCACAGACACGGCGACCTCCGGTGTGTTGGCTTGCACGCAACTCGCCGCTGCATGCAGTGGCGAGCGGATGGGTACTCGGGATGCAGTCAGTGTACGCGAGCACCGATGGCCGGGTCCAACGCGGGCTGCACCCGTGCTGCGTGGTCATGGGCATTGGTCGGGTGCGCCGGTTCAGATCGTACCGAGGGTTCATGCGAACACGCCGCGCCGGGAGTGCGCTGGAACAGGCCGTGCACCGAGCGCCTTCGGAGAGGCCGTGCGGGGGGCGCGGCGCATTCGGAGAGGCCGTGCAAGAGGCCGGAACGTGGTGCCGCGGTTCCGGACACGCTCGAGCCCTCCATGGGCACTCGACGGCGGCCATCCATGGCCGCCGACGGTCCGGAACCGCGGCACCACGTTCCAGCCCCTCAACTGTCGCGGGTCAGTGGAGTACGGGAAATTGCGTCCCAAGCCGGTGGCAGGCATCCGGGGGGCGGCCTTCGCCCATGAGCGGGCAGGTCACTACCCGGGAACCCCTAATTTATCGGCGCTTCCTTGCGGGACGCGGAAATGCCGCCAGAATCGACCACCGGAGGTGGTTGATTCTCGATCAAGCTGCAAATCATCCTTGCAGCGCAACGTGCGCCGGGAAAGCCGGGATGGCTTGATTCAGCGCTTCCCCGAAAGGCAGCCCGGCGGGAAGCCGATCCAGCGCCAGAACCCACGAAGTTCAGCGCAGGCCGAGAACGTCCTGCATGTCGTAGAGCCCGGGCGGCTGGTCGTTCAGCCAGACCGCGGCCCGGACCGCGCCGGATGCGAAGGTCGTACGGCTGCTGGCACGGTGGGTGATCTCCACTCGCTCGCCGTCGCCCGCGAACAGCGTCGTGTGCTCGCCGACGATATCCCCGGCCCGGACGGTCGCGAAGCCGATCGTGCGTCGCTCCCGGGCCCCGGTGCGACCCTCGCGCCCGTAGATCGCGTCGGTCTCAAGGTCCCGGCCGAGCGTGTCCGCGACGATGCGACCCAGCCGCAGCGCCGTACCGGAGGGCGCATCCACCTTGTGCCGGTGATGCGCCTCCACGATCTCGATGTCGACGCTGTCCCCGAGGACCCGGGCCGCCAGTTCCACCAGCTTGAACGTAAGGTTCACCCCGACGCTCATGTTCGGCGCAAAGACCACCGGCACACGTTCCGCAGCGGCCCGCAGGTCCGCCTCCTGGCCGGCTCCGAGTCCGGTCGTCCCGACCACCAGCCGCTTGCCGTGGGCCTGGCACAGCGCCGCGTGGGTCACGGTGGCCTCGGGCCGCGTAAAATCGATCAGCACGTCGAAATCGTCCAGTGCCTCGGCGAGATCGGCCACCACCCGCACCGCCCCGTCACCGTTCCCCGGCACCTGCCCGACCAGCGCACTGCCCTCCCGCTCGCTGGCGGCCCCGAGGCGCGCCTGTGGGTGATCCGCCACCGCACCCAGCAACGCCTGCCCCATGCGCCCCCCTGCTCCCGCAATCGCGATCCGTGTCACTTCGAACCCTCCTTAACTGTCATGGCCCTGCCCACCCCCGAAGATAAAAACCTCCCTCCCCCGCTTGCGGGGGAGGGTTGGGGAGGGAGGAGCGAGGCCCGGCCCTTACCCCCCAGCCCCGTTACTCCGGGCATCCTGCCCTCCGCCCTTCGGGCCCGCCTTCGGCGGTTCGAGTCGCTCCCGGCGCCCCGGGGACAGATTTGAAATCCGCTCCCGGCGGATTTGTCCGCAAGCGGGAGAGGGGAGAAATGCGTGACTTTCACGTTATT
>PWRV01000139.1 GCA_003563455.1 Thioalkalivibrio sp. | reverse complement strand
TCGAAAACGGGCCTTTAAGCCTTCATTTTGGGTTGAAAATGGGTGTATTTGTATAAAATACAGTGGCTTGGCTTGGTCCGACCCCGGGCTGTGCGGGGTCGGGATGTCGGGGCGGGCGGGTTGCGGCATCATCACGGGTCCGGAGTGCCCCCGGCGCCGGCAGCCAACCCACAACCGTCCGGATGGATCATGCAGCTTTCCGATCAGGATCAGCAGGGCCTCGAGCGCGGTATCGCGGCCTTCGAGGACAACGCGTTCGCCCGTGCGATGCGGTTGCTCCACCCGCTTGCAGCGGCCGGCGTGGCCGATGCCCAGTATCGCTTGGCCATCATGTGCCAGAACGGACTCGGCGGGGCGAGGCAGCCGGAGGAGGCCGCAAAATGGATGCGTGCCGCGGCGGAGCAGGGCAACGCGATGGCCCAGTACGCACTCGGATTCATCTACATGCAAGGCGATTGCGTGCAGCTTGACGGCCCGCAGGCGGTTCACTGGCTGGAGAGAGCCGCCGAGCAGGGGTTGTCCGGCGCGAAGACAACGCTCGCCCTGATGTACGCGCAGGGCAAGGGCGTGGAACGGGACCCGGAGGTGGCGCGCCGCTGGTACATCGCTGCCGGCTTCGATCCGGACCGGATGGCGGCATTGAGGGACTGAGCGCGATCCCGCCAGTGGGGGCAAGCGGCTCATCCGGAGATGCGCATCGGCCCTGATCGGCGCAGCACACCGCCGGCGCCGCGTGCGCCCCGGCACCTGCACGCCAGGGCCGGACCTGATGGTCACCAAAGCTCCGCGAAGGTTGCCTGCGTGCAGGAGGCGAGCCCTCTCGCCGCAGGGGTGTCGGAAACCATCGGCCAGAGGCTGGCCTTCTGTGGCTGCGTCCCTTCCAGACAAAGCGGGCCGGCACTGGCGGAGCTTTCGTGATCATCAGGAGGCCAGATGCCGGGCCGGTTGTCGCTCAGAGGCTCAGCTTGCGCAACTCCCGGGATTCGGATCCCGCCGCCCAGTTCTGCTCGAAGTCCTCCGCGGCCTTGCGATTGCCGGCGGGGTCGCGCGATTCCGCCCGGAGTCCGGCGCGACCCTTGTGCTGCACGAGATAGAGCCAGGCGTCCCGGTCGATCACCAGCAGCAGGCTGGCCGGCGTGTCCTGAGCCGGTGCGAGGCAGCGGGTCGCGATCGCGCTGGGCAGGCGCATCACGGTGCCCGCAAGCCGGGGCAGCCCGCTCTTGAGTTCGAGATCGTCATCGACCAGCAGCCGCAGGTCCGAGTGCCGGGTGCGCCGGGCCACCCGGGCCATCGCCTCAGCCAGGCGGGTATCCGGCAGGGCCATCAGCAGGCGGCACCGCGTGTGGACCCAGATCCTGCGCCGCGCCGATTCCAGCAGTCGGTCGACCGCCGCACCCGCCCGTTCGAGGTCGTCTTCCGGAATGTCGTCTTCCGGGATGTCGTCCTTTCGCTCGTTCACTGTGCTGTCCCCGCCTCAGGGTGCCCCGACACCGCCAGACGACCGGCCCTTGCACCGCGCGGTGTCAGGCCGTTTTCGCCGTGCGGCGTGCGTGATCAGACCATCTCCGCCTTGCGGCTCAGGCGCCGCAGCATGCGCTGGTGCGGGATGCCGGCATCCTCGAAGATATCACTGATCACGATGAAGCCGTGCGGAGCGTAGAAGCCGCGACTGGCATACTGGGCATTCAGCCACACTTCGTCCAAGCCGTGCGCCTCCGCTGCCGCGATTGCATGATTCAGCAGGCGCGAGCCGATACCCCGGCCGCGATAGTCCTTGAGCACCGCCATGCGCCCGACCTGGCCGCTCGGCAGCAGACGCAGCGTCCCCACCGGCTCTTCCTCGGGGGTCAGGGCCAGCCAGTGCAGCGCGGTCGCGTCGAGACCGTCGAACTCGAGGCTGCGGGGCACGTTCTGCTCCTTGACGAACACCTCGCAGCGCACGGTCTGCAGGGCACCTCTGTCGGCCGGCCAGCTGGCCTCCTGTATCCGGATTCGCTTCATTCCTGTCTTTCCCTGGCAGGGGGCGGAGCGGGCCGCCGTGTGAATGGATCGGACCGGTCAGATCACCTTTGTCTCCTCACCCGTCGCTGCAGGGAGTTTAGCGCCTGCTGGGAAAATGTGAAGATTGATGTGGCCAACGCCCGGCAGGCTCAGGCCGGACGCTCCAGGATCGTTTGCATCAGGTCCACGCGCCCGCTGCGGAACCCGACCTCGCAGTAGGCGAGGTAGTAGCGCCACATGCGCAGAAAGCCCTCGTCATAACCCAGCGCCTGAATGATGCCGGCGGAGCGGCGGACCTCCTCGAACCAGCGGCGCAGCGTGAGAGCGTAATCCATGCCGAAGAAGTCCTGCTCGCGGTGTTCCAGACCGGCTGCCCGGGCCAGCGCGTTGAATCGCGGCACCGGGGGCAGCATGCCGCCCGGGAAGACATAGAGCTGGATGAAGTCCGCATTCTCCCGATAGCGCGCGAAGGCGGCTTCGTCGATGGTGATCACCTGCAGCGCTGCCCGCCCGCCGGGACGCAGGCAGGCGCGGACCGTGTCGAAATAGGTGGACCACCATTCCTCGCCGACCGCTTCGAACATCTCGATGGACACCACGTGGTCGAAGCGTTCGTCGAGGTCGCGGTAGTCCTGCAGCCGCAGCTCCACGCGGTCGGACAGCCCCGCCCGCGCCACGCGTTCGCGGGCATATTCCAGTTGCTCCTGCGACAGCGTGATGCCGGTAACCCGGTAGCCCTGCCGGGCCGCCGCCTCGGCGAAACCGCCCCAGCCGCAGCCGATTTCGAGGATGTGGGCGCCGGGTTCGGCGTCCAGCCGTTCCAGCAGGCGCTGGTACTTGCGCTGCTGCGCGGTCTCCAGCGCCTCGTCGCCCTTGCTGAACAGCGCCGAGGAGTAGGACATCGTGGAGTCGAGCCACTGCCGGTAGAATTCGTTGCCGAGGTCGTAGTGAAAGCGGATGTTCGCGCGGGAGCCCCGCCGGCTGTTGCGGCGCAGGCGGTGTCGGAACCGATCCAGCCGACGCTGCCAGGCGGGTCGTTCGGCGAGATCGGTCAGCGGTCCCTCGTTGTCCATCGTGAACTGCAGCAGGGCCTGCAGGTCCGGCGTGTTCCAGTCGCCGGCGATGTAGCCTTCGGCGAAGCCGACGTCGCCCCGGCGCAGCAGGCGCAGCAGCGCGCGCCACGGGCGGCGGAAGTGCCAGAC
>PWRV01000116.1 GCA_003563455.1 Thioalkalivibrio sp. | reverse complement strand
CGGTATCCGATTCCGGCCGCGGGCGAGTACGTGCTGGAGTTCGGAGTGGTCAACTGGTCCGACACCCTTTTCCAGAGCGGTCTGGCCTTTGACGGCGTGATCGTGGGCGGCAAGCCGATCGGTGCGGAGCCGGACTACCGCGATGTGCTTGTCACAGCGCGTCTGGCCGAAGGCGGTATCCGGCTCGAGGCCGACGGGGTCACCGTGGAGCCTGCGGGGATCGAGGAGATCGATGGGCTTCAGCAGGTCCACTGGGTTCTCGATGGATTCAGCCTCGGGCAGGTTCAGGATCTGGATTTCGGGGTCGTCGTGGAAGACCCGCGTCCGGGCGAGATCCGGCGTGTGGTGGAGGAGATCGGAATTCGCTATCTGGACCTGGCCGGACAGGAGCACTTCAGCGTGCTGGACCCGCTGGACGTCGAAGTCCGGAATTCGGTGTTTCATCTGGACATCTCGACTGACCGCGAGATCTATCTACCGGGCGATCCCTTGAAGGTCCTGATGGACGTAACGAACGAGGGGTCGGTCGCGAGCGCGCCCGCGATCGGATGGGAGATCCGGGACGCGGCCGGGCACCTTGTCGTGACCCTTCCGGAAATCGAGCGGCAGTCCTTCGAGGTCCTCGAGAGCCGGAGCTTCAGCGAGGAGGATTTTGATACCGGGGGGCTCTACGCTGGTGAGTACGTAGTGCACGCGACCCTCGACGACCCGGTGACCGAAGCCGTCGCGCAGGCGCGCTCGATCTTCCGCGTCGCGGTTCCCGATGACACCGGGCTTCTGGTGGGCATCCGTGTCGATCGCCCTGCATATGATGCTTACGAGACGGTCGAACTTACCGCAAGACTGGAAAACACCGCGCCGAACCTTCAGATCAGCGATTACGAAGTCAGGCTCGTCGTGCTGGGCCCGGATGGCGCCGAGGTGTGGCGCACGGTGGCCCATCCTGCTTCCCTGGCGCCCGGAGGGCTCCAGGACCTGGTCCGGCAGTTTCCGCTTGGGAGCGCGTCTCCCGGGGATTACCGGGCACTGCTGGTGGTGGTCGACGCTGCCGGGTCGGTGGCTGCGCTGCAGGAGACCGGCTTCACCGTGCGGTCAACGGCGGAGACGGGCGCGGGACTCTCGGGCACGCTGGACATCGCTCCCGGCGAGGTGCTGCGCACGGAAGACCTGACCCTTCATGCGACGGTCACGAACGATGGGAACGCTGGCGTATCCGGCCTCCCGGTCAGCCTGCTGCTGCTGGATCCGGAAGGCGAGTCCGAGTTGGGCCGATGGACGCAATTGATTGACCTTGAACAGGGGGTGTCGGCCGCCCTGTCGGCCTCCTGGTACGTTGATGCGCCGGCCGGAACCCAGCTTGTCGCGGTCCTGCGAGTGGAGTTCGAGAACGAGCACCGCGTGCTCGCGACAGCCTCGGCGCGCGTGCAGGAACGCTTCGTGTCCAATCCCGTCGTAGAGGGCCGCGGCCGGCTGCTGGTTCTGCTGGACCCGCCAGCGTCCGAGGAGTGCCTGTCAGTGGAGGGTTTGACGCTGCGTCTGCCCGGGGTTGGTCCGCTGGCCACCAGTGACTGGATCCAGGTCGCCCTCCTCGACGACTCCGATCGGCTCCTCGACTCCGAGGCGCTCAGTGGTTCGGAAGATCTTCCCGTCGATATGGTCACCGGCACCGGCGTCAATCTCGTGCTCGACGCGATGAGCAGGGACGCGCTGGACGTGCGTCTTGAGCGGCAGGGTGAGGAAGGGCAGGGCGCCGATTCCTACCGGATCCTCGCCACCTTGCATCGCGACTCGGGCGTGCATCAGTTCGAGTCCGGAGCACTGGCCTTGCGCTGCGCTGATCTGCCGGACCCGGGTTCGGCTCTGGGCGACTTCCGTGTGATGGCGCCGACCATGGAGTCCGCGGGGCCGAACACGGAACGGCGCGCATTCCTGGAGGCGCTGCTGGATGCCGAGGGTTGGTCCTACCGAATCGTTACCAGCGCCCCCGACTTTGCGGAAGAATTGCGCAACGGCGGGTACGCAAGCTTCCTGCTGCTGTCGGACCGGGTGAAGCTGGAAAACCTGGTGGCGCTGGAACTGCGCGAAGCCGTCTTCGCGGGCCGCGGAATCGTGAAGGCGGGCGCAACGGATCACCGCAACCACCACCTGCTCGACGCCTTTGGCGCGGATCTCCTGGGACTGCAGCCCCATGCGGAAGGAGTGCTTGCTTACCCCGCGGACCCGGTCGGGATGCCGCAGCGTTCGTTCCCGGTGTCGCCGCGCGCAGTGGAGGTGCGGCTGCAGGAGGCATTCCCCGTCGCCGAGTACCAGGGAAATCGCCGCCAACGGACGCATGTAACAGCCGCGAGTGCGCATCAGTTCGGCAGGGGACGCGCGCTGCTGGTGGGCTTCGATCTCCTGGCCCAGGCAAAGGCGGAAGGAATCTCGGGCGCGTTTGCCCGCTTTCTGACGGAGGGTCTTGAATATACGCGGCCGGATCCGGCTCTCAACCGTGGCGGAATGACAGTCCCCGTGCAGTGGTTCCTTGCCAACCGCGGCGGCCCCGCCTCCGTCTTGCTGACCCTAAAAACCTCCGGTGGGCGGATCGTCGACCGCGGGGAGGGCGTACTGCAGGGCCCGCGGGAGCTGGCTTTCGCGATGGATATTTCTGCGCAGGGCCTGGAGGAACGCGTGTTCTGGTGGATGTTGCCACGCGATACCGGCAGTGCCCGGGTGACCGCCCAACTGGATTTGCGGGAGGGGCACCAATCCATTCCCTACGGCCGGAGTTTCCACGATTTCGCTGTGGCCGAGCTTCCCGTCTTCGCCCAACTGGAGGAGCGGATTGAAGCCCGGCTGGGGGCGGATCCGCGGTACGCGCAGGCATTGAGGGAACTGCAGCATGCGGGAGCACTGCATGAGGACGGCAACGCCGGCCAGGCGGTGGCAAGGCTGGTCAAGGCGGCCGACTGGCTGTCCACCATTCAGGAGTCCGAAGCAGCGGATATCCGGGTTTCGCTGGCATGGCTGATTCACCGGCTCGGCCCGGAGATCGGCGCCGACTGAACGCTTTGCAAACAAGGAATCACGAGTCGACAAGGATGTGTGCTCATGAGAACCAGTTATTCGTTTCTTGCCCTGCTCCAGAACGCGGGCTTCAGCAGGTTCATGGTTGGTGTTGTGATCAGCGCGATGGTGGCGCCCGTCTACCAGCCGGTCTCCGCTGCAATGGACCCGGT
>PWRV01000115.1 GCA_003563455.1 Thioalkalivibrio sp. | reverse complement strand
AGCAGCCGAACCACCGTCGTGGTCTTGCCGGTGCCGGGGCCGCCCGTGATCACCGTGAACCGCCCCCCCGCGGCCAACGCGCAGGCGACCCGCTGCCAGTCGGTGCCGTCCTGCCCCGGCGGGCCGAACAGGTGATCCAGCCAGGCGCGCAAGGCTGCCGCATCGGCCTTCGAACGCAGCGTCCCGCTGTCGGCCAGCCGGTTCCTGACGGCCCCGCCGATGTACTGTTCGCATTCCCAGAACCGGCGCAGATACAGACGGTCGCCGGTACACACCAGCGGCGTGTCGCCGGCGCCGGCCGAGACCAGGTCGGGGTGCGACAGCTGCTCTGCCCAAACGCTCGCGGTCAGCCCCGTCAGGAGGCTCGCCGGAAATGCAACGGGACCGGAAACGGGACTTGCTGCGGCCCCCTCCGGCGGCAGGGAGAGACTTCGGTCGGGGTCTGCCAGGGTTGCATCGAGATCGAGGCACACGTGACCGCGTCCCAGTTGGTGGCTTGCAAGCGCCGCCCCGAGAAGCAGCAGCGGCGGGGCCTGCGGCACCTGCTGGTGCAGGAAGACCGCGAAAGCGTGGTCCAGCGCCCGCAGCCAGCCCAGCTCGACCCAGGTATCGAGCAGCTCCAGCAGCCCGACGGCGGAGTCCAGAGCTTCGCTTCGCCACGCGGGGGTCATGGCAGAGCCTCCGCTGCGCGGTCGGGCGCGGCCCGGACCATCCGGTCGAGTTCCTCGATCAGATCGGCGGGCGGCCGTTCGAAATGCAGCCCGCGTCCGGGCGCGTCCAGGCCGCGCAGGAACCAGGTCAGCGTGCCGCCAAGGTGCCGGTCGTATTCGTAACCGGGCAGCCGGGACTTCAGCAGCCGGTGCAGCGCCAGGGTGTACAGCACGTACTGCAGGTCGTAGCGGCTGTCCAGCACCCGGTCGCGCATCCTCGCGGCGGTGTAGTCGGCAGCCCCGGGGCCAAGCCAGTTGGACTTGTAGTCCAGCGTGTAATAGCGGCCCTCGTGCTCGAAGACCAGGTCGATGAAGCCCTTCAGCATCCCGTTCAGGATCCGGCCCTCCATCTCCGGGCGCGGTGCCGCATCCAGCGTCGCGGCACGGACCGCACCGTCGATGCGCCGAGCGTCGACCCAGCGGGTCTCGAGCCAGAATTCGAGCTCGGGCTGCCAGGCCGCGAGCCGCGACAGCCGGAGTGGCTCGCCGGAGCCCGGCATGTCGAGCGGCGCGTCCAGCAACCGCCCAAGCCACTCGGTGACCGGCTCCACCCAGTGCTCCCAGCCGCGCCGGCGGCAACGCCGGGCCACCGTATCGCGCAACCGCTCCGGGTCCGCGGACACGGCGGCAAATCCCTCCCGCGCCGCCCACTCCAGCAAGCCGTGCAGAAAGGTCCCGGGCTCGGGCCCGCGCGGAAAGCGGTGCAGGCCCGATGTCCCGCGCGGTTCGTCGCCGGCGCCTTCCATCCGGGCCTCGTCCGCGGCCTCGGCAAACCGCTCCTCGAGCGCGGTGTCCGGGACCGGCATCGCGGTGGCCCCCTGTTCCCCCGGCCCCTCGGCGCGCAGCGCGCTGTAGCTTGCGATCCACCAGTGCTCCCGCGCCGCGCGCCGGGGTTCGCGGGCCGGCCCCGGCGGGGTCACCTCCGCCGGTGGCCGGTACACGGTCTCCGTCGCCTCCGGGGCGGCAACCACCGCGATGCCCGGTTCCTCGCCGGCGAGCGCGAGCAGTGCCGGCCGCAGCCCGCCATCGGGAATCTCCCGCCCGCCGCCCAGCAGATATCCAAAGGCGCTGCGGTGGAGTTCATTGCCCCGGCCCCGCCCCCGGCGTACCGGGGCGATTCCGAGCCAGCACTGGTGCCGGGCGCGGGTCACGGCGACATAGAGCAGGCGCAGATCCTCGGCCAGGCGCCCCCGATCGGCCTCGGCGACGTCCGCCTCGTCCGGGTGCCAGCGGACCCGCCGGCGGCCCGCCGCATCGTGCCAGACCAGCGGCGCACGCTTGCCATCCTCGGGACGATAGCCGCAGATGAACGGCAGGAACACCAGCGGATACTGCAGACCCTTGGCCTTGTGGATCGTCACCACCTGCACCAGGGCTTCGTCGCTCTCCAGACGCAGAATCTGCTCGTCGGCGGCAGCGCCTTCACCCTGAAGGTGCTCGGACAGGTGCCGGATCAGTGCCTGTTCCCCGTCCAGCTCGCCCGATGTCGCCTGAAGCAATTCACTGAGGTGCAGCAGGTTGGTCAGCACGCGTTCCCCGTCGTTGCGGTGAAACAGCACCGCGGGCAAACCGAACTCGTGCAGTATCCGCCGCAGCATCGGCAGCACCCCCTGCTCGCGCCAGACGCGCCGGTATTCCCGGAACTGCAGCACCCGCGCCTCCCAGTGCGGCTCGTCGTGGTTCAGCCGGTCCAGCTCCGCCAGCCCGAGATCCAGCGTGGCGGTCGCGAGCGCCGCGCGCAGCAGGCGGTCCGATTCCGGCTCAGCGCAGGCGCGCAGCCAGCGCAGTACATCGGCCGCTTCCGGAGTCGCGAACACGGACTCGCGATCCGACAAGAAAACGCTGCGCACGCCGCGCCGGCGCAGCGCCCGGCGGATCACTGCCGCCTCCTTGCGCGTGCGCACCAGAACCGCGAGGTCCGCCGCCTGCAACGGGCGGAAACCCTGCGGACCGTCGAAGCCGGAGCGGCCTTCGCGGCCCGAATTGAGCAGCGACACCATCTCGCTCGCGCAGCGTTCCGCCATTGTCTCGACGTAGGCGCCGGTAGCGACGGGCTCGCTGTCTTCGAGCTGCGCCAGCACCAGTGCGCGCGGGTCCGCGCCATCCAGCCGCAGACGCTCGGGCTGACCAGCGGCCTGCACCCGTTCGAAGGGCACCGGGTCGCCGACGCCGGTCCCGCGGAACAGGAATGCTCCGCCGGCGTGTCCGTCGGCGAAACCGAAGAGGCGGTTGCAGGCTTCAACGAAGGCCTGCGACGCACGGTAGTTGACCTTCAGGGTGTGATGCCGGCCCGCCGTGTCGAGCCGGGCCCTGAGGTAGCTGTGGATGTCGGCGCCGCGAAAGGCGTAGATCGACTGCTTCGGGTCGCCGATCAGGAAAATGCCCTGCTCCGGGCGATCCTCGCCGACACGGTAGATCCGCTCGAAGATCCGGTACTGGACCGGATCGGTGTCCTGGAACTCGTCGATCATCGCGACCGGGAACTGGGTCCGTATGGTTTCCGCGAGCCGGT
>PWRV01000281.1 GCA_003563455.1 Thioalkalivibrio sp. | reverse complement strand
TCGTGCCGCAGGGGCAGGACGACCTCGGCGCGAATGACCGCGCGGGCACGCGATGCCAGTTCGCGCCGCGTGGTTCCGGCTTCGACCGGCAAGGGATGCAGAATATGGAGCCGCACGAAGGTCCGCTCGCGTTTCAGAAGTCTCCACGCATGCCGAACCACCCCGATGCCAGCGGTAAACGCCGCCGCGGGCGGACTCCCGTCGGGCTCGCGTCCGTAGTCGAAGGCCACCGGCTGCACCGGGGACAGGGTATCGACCGCCGCCGCGAACAAGCGGGCGTGGAACTGGCGGACGTCACTCCCGTCCGTGGTGGTCGCCTCCGGAAAGACCGCGACCTGGTCACCCTGGCGCAGGGCCATACCGATGTCGCGGATCAGGGCCTCGGTCTCGTGCGCGCCCCGCCGGATGAAGAGCGTGCCGTTACGACGCGCGAGCCAGCCGATCAACGGCCAGCGAGCGACCTCGGCTTTCGACAGAAAACGCACATCGACACTGGTCCCGAGCACCGGGATATCCAGCCAGGACACGTGGTTGCCGACGACCAGCGCACTCCCCGGAATCGGCTCGCCAATCACCTCGACCTCGATCCCGGCCAGTTCCAGTGCACGCCGATGCCACTCGCGCCGTCGCCGGTACAGTTGACCGCCGGGACCGCGAGAGGAACCGTAGCGCGCACTGATCCAGACCCCGCGCCCGAGATGCACAAAGACACGCAGCAGTCGATAGCTGGCTCGTAGCGTTCCCCACATTGGATTCTCGCGTGATAACCCTCGATCGCAAGGGTGCAGACCCGATGTTACCGATGCCGGCCTGACCCTGCAGTCGCAGAACCGGAAACCGGATCCCGGTCTGCTTCAGGGAAGCGGTCCCGTCCACGGTCCACGCGCGGTCGGCAGGTCCTCACCCTCCCACAGCTTGATGCCACCCGCGATGTTCACGACGTTCGCAAAGCCCATCTGCCCGAGCGCCACGGCCGCGAAGGCGGAGCGCGCACCCGTCGAACACAGCAGCGCAAGCGGACGTTCCCGCGCATTGCACAGTGCGTCGATGCGATGCCGGCTGTGCGGGTCGGCCGCCCCCTCGAGCAGGCCGCGCGGTATCAGAACCGAGCCGGGCACATGCAGCTGCTCGTACTCGTAGGGCTCGCGGACGTCGACGATCAACCAGGGCTCACCCCGTTCCATGGCCTCGGCGAGGTCGTCGGGTGCGACCTCGCGGATCCGGGTTCGCGCCTCCGACACCAGGTCGCCCAGGGTCTTTGCAACCCCCTTCAACCCCGGAGCCGCTCCGTCCTGCACCGCCATCAGAGGGCCTCCAGCAACGGCTCGAGCGCGTATTCGGGTGGTGCGCAGGCAGTGCCGCGGCACAGGTAGGCGACGACCCGATCGGACGCAGTGGGGTGCCCGCACTTGCCGGCCAGCGCCTGCGGCAGCCCTTTCGCCTCCACGGGCAACCGGTACACCCACGCCAGCGGGTTGCGTTCCCGAATCGCCTTCTGCCAGTTGCGTGCAATGGCCTCGGGGCCGCGCAGGATCACCAGCGGCGGCGGATCGCGGTGCAGGTCGGCACCCTGCAGCAGGCTCATGTGCGCCAGCGGTGCCTCGGAAGCGAGCGGCCCGCCGTTCGCGAGCGCACCCTCCGCCGCATCAATGAAACGGGGCTCGACCAGCAGGTAGCCGAGCTGCAGCAGGGCCTGGGCCGCCACACCATTGCCGGAGGCCATCGCATCGTCGGCATACACCTTCGGACGCTGGATCAGCGCCTCGTGGTCGGCAGCGGTGAAGAAAAAGCCACCCTCCGCCGGGTCCTGGAAATCGCGCAGCAGGATCCCCGCGAGGGTGCGCGCCCACTCCAGCCACTCCACGCTCCAGCGAGCCCGCAGCAGGTCCAGCGACGCCGCCAGCAGCAACGCGTGGTCGTCGAGGTAGGCACGAGGCATCGGGGTGTCCGCTCCGCTGCGGAAGCTCGCGTACAGGCGCCCGTCGCGCCACAGCAGCTCCCGGACAGCGCGCATCGCCGTTTCCGCACGATCCACCCACTCGGGCCGGTCGAGGCTCTCCCCGGCCTCGATCAGCCCGGAGACCATCAGCGCGTTCCACGCGGTCAGGATCTTGTCGTCGCGGTGCGGTGCCACGCGGTGTTCGCGGGCCCGGAGCAGCTTCTCCCGCGCCGACTGCAACAGGCCCTCGCCAGCATCGGGCGCGACCCCCAGCGAGCCGGCTACCGACTCCGGGGCGGTCCGTTCGTACAGGTGCCAGCGCCCCTCGAAATTCGGCGGCGCATCCAGTCCCCAGACCCGGCTGGCGAACTCCCATTCCTCCGGCGCGAGCAGCGCCCGCACCTCGTCGGGCGTCCACACGTAGAAGCGCCCCTCCTCGCCCTCGGAATCCGCGTCGAGACTGGAGTAGAAGGCGCCGCCGGGGTCGGTCATCTCCCGCGTCAGCCAGCCCACGGTCTGTTCCACCACGCGCCGCGAGCGTGCGTCACCGCGCTCCGCCTGTCGCGCGTACAGGCCCAGCAGCGGACCGTTGTCGTAGAGCATCTTTTCGAAATGCGGGATCATCCAGAAATCGTCCACCGAGTAACGGCAGAATCCGCCCCCCACCTGGTCGAAGATGCCGCCCGCGGCCATCGCGTCGAGGGTCTGCCCGAGCATCTCCCCGGCGCGAGTATCGCGGTGACGCGCAGACTGCCACGCCAGCCACTCCAGCGTTGCCGGGTGCGGAAACTTGGGCGCACGACCGAAGCCGGCATTCCGGGAATCGAAGGTCCCCGCAAGCTCGGCAGACGCGCGGTCTATCACTTCCGGACCCGGTATCGCGCCCCCTTCGGGTGCATAGATCCGCGCCAGCGCCTCCTGCAGCGACGCGTTCTGGGCGGCGACATCCTCGGGGTTTTCGGCGAGGAAGTCCGCGACCCGTTTCAGCACGTCCATGAAGGCCGGCAGCCCGTGCCGGGGCTCCCGGGGAAAATAGGTGCCGGCGAAGAACGGAACCTGGTCCGGCGTCAGAACCACCGTCAGCGGCCAGCCCCCCGGACGGCGCGCGAGCAGCATGTGAGCATTCTGGTAGATGCGGTCCAGGTCGGGACGCTCCTCGCGGTCGACCTTGATGTTCACATAGCGCGCGTTCATCTCGCGGGCAATCCCGGGATCCTCGAAGGACTCGTGCGCCATCACGTGACACCAATGACACGCGGAGTAGCCGATCGAAAGCAGGATCGGCCG
>PWRV01000082.1 GCA_003563455.1 Thioalkalivibrio sp. | reverse complement strand
GCCGATCACGTACGCCCAGAACCACATCGTGAGCATGTCGATCATCGTGACTGTCTCCTGGCTCGAGTGTACACCATCAAACGCGCCCCACCGCAGCCGCTGCAGGGGACGGTCTGCGTGGTGACGACAGTTTTACTAGAAACCCATCGGCGTTGGTCGGCGAAACTGGCTCAGGTCGGCTTGGAATCGCTCACTGGCACGAAGTAGCCGCGACTAGTCAGGCACGTGCCGTCGAACAAGCCGTCCAGGCAGCTCGCTTCCGCTCCAACGGCGCGCCGGAATATCTGGAACCTCTGAGATGCCTCAATCCCGATGCTGATGCCGGTCCCCCTCTTCTGGTGCGGCACCACAGCGATAACGATTTCCTCGCCGGTTTCGATGACAATGATTTGTTCGCTTGGTCGGCGGGTGAGCAGCAGCATGGCGTGTCCTTGTGCCACGGTGTGGTAGACGGGAATCTCTCCAGCGGTTCCCTGCCCGGTCAATGGATCGCCCGGGTGGATGCGATTAGACTCCAATGGACCGGCACAGATCACTTAGCGGAAGAATTGGGTTAGGACCATGGCAATGCGCATATGGAAAGCCAAAGATACACCCAGGCGAAAAGGACTCTCGTGGAATGAGCGATGGAAGGCAGAAGACCGTGGCGTCATTACGGCATGGGAGGTTGGCCGCGAACTGCGAGAAAAGGGTTCACCACTAGCCGCCATGGCAGAGCGAGGCGAATTGCCTGTGCTGCCGTGGAAGGGTGGGGTCGCTCAGCGCACCCAGAAAGGACGAAAGTACGGCACGCTCTGGTACTTGGCGGAATGGCAAGGGTTACGAGGGGATCATCTGGATATCGATCTCGATGAAGAGGTGGAGCTGATCTGCTCAAAGACTGGCATGACAGTCATCTACACACCGGACCGTGAGAAGTACAGGGAGGCATAAATGAGCGCAGCCGATGGCATCTCGTTTGTGGCGATCGACGTCGAAACAGCGAACGCTGACATGACCTCAATCTGCCAGATCGGTTTGGTTCGCTTTAGGGACAACGAGCTAGTCTACACGTGGGAGACCTACGTGGATCCACAAGATTATTTCGATGGCTTCAACGTGAATCTGCATGGTATCGATGAATCAACCGTCGCAGGCGCTCCGACGTTTCCTGGCATTGCCGATGAATTACTCGACCACCTTGATCACCAAGTGGTCGTTTCACACACGCATTTCGATCGGGTCGCTCTGGAGCGCGCCGCCTCGAGATTCCAGACACGCAGCCCAGCGTGCACCTGGTTGGACTCTGCGAGGATTGCCAGACGGACTTGGCCGGAGGTTGCGTGGGGCGGCTACGGCTTGAAGGCTGTTTGTAAGCGGCTCGGATATCTCTTTCAGCATCATGACGCGCTCGAAGATGCGAAAGCTGCTGCATACATTGTGCAAGCTGCGTGTCGGGCAAGCGGGTTGGATGTACGCGGGTGGCTGGAACGAGTGCGTCGACCCATTGACTTGTCTTCTGCGTCCTCTATTCAAAGGGACGGGAATCGGGAGGGCGCGTTGTTTGGGGAAACGGTCGTGTTTACCGGGTCCCTTTCGATTCAGAGGCGGGATGCAGCGGACCTTGCGGCGTCGGTCGGTTGTTCCGTCGCTGGAGGTGTCACCAAGAACACGACTCTATTGGTGGTAGGGAACCAGGATATACGAATGCTTGCCGGTCACAGCAAGAGCGGGAAGCACAGGAGGGCCGAAGAGTTAATATCTAAAGGTGCGGCAATTCGAATCCTCGTCGAGGACGATTTCAGAGAATTGGTTAGGGTCGGCGTGGAGCAGGGGTAGGGCCATCGACGTCACCGTCGACTATGAGAACGAGGGTAAGTCGATTGTCCGGGTGCGCCACGGCGGCAGTATCCAAGGGTGCACACGTTAGAGTGCCAGTTTTTCGATGCCAAGTCTCGACGGCAGTGAAGCCCTTGCGCGCAGGTCGAATAAACCGCTCGGTGATGGTTGGCGGCGCGGGAGTAACAACGGCCACGCCGCGCGCCGGTGTTAACCTGCTTACTCAAAAGTCGACTACAGTTGTTCGAGGGCAGCGCCAAAATGAGAGTTTTGACTGGTGTTTCGGCTGTGATCATCATGTCTAGCTTGACGATAAGCCCGCCGACCCTAGGCGATGCCTCTCCACACCTCGACGGCCAAGCGCTCATGAACGCTTGCGCTCGCGCAGATGAGGCATGGATCAGTTTTTGTCACGGTTACGTCCAGGGTGCTCTCGATGGGATGGAAGATCATCTAGAGCTATGCGTGCCGGAAAGAGCAACGCGATCTGATCTTGCACAGATCGTTTATGAAGTGCTGCTGGAGTCGCCGGAACTGCAACAACTCAGGGCAGCCAGCGTAGTGGGTGCGGTGGCAATGAAGCTGTATCCCTGCTGATGAGTCGCGCGCCCGGCTCCGAAGGTAAGGACTAGTCCTCCCGTACGTTCTCCCACGCCCAGGCGAGTGCCGCCTCCACCTCCTCACGGGTGGCGGTGTCCAACTGCTCCAGCACCGCGTCGACGAGCGTGTCGTGAGGGAGATCCCGCGCCACGCTCCCCCGCGGTGATGAGGTCGAGGGTCGCCTCGCGCAACCACACCTCGCGATTGATGTACTCAACGCCCATCCATTCGTAGGTCATAGCGTGGTCCTCCTGTTCTTCTCAGCGATTGGGGTCAGCCCATTCGCTATCGAGGCGCTCCATCGGGGGTTCAGGGGCCAGTCGATCGGATCTCCCACGGGCCTGTTTTGCTGAGCTCCTGCTCGACCAGGTATTTGAGCTCGTGCACGGGGAGGGGCTCCTCCCCAAGCATTTGACTGACCATGCGGAGCACGCCCTTGATCTGGTAGTACTGATGCTCCGCTTTTCCCGCCCGGCGCAGCGCGAGCGACTCCCGGTCTTGGCGATCGAGCTCCGCCTCGAGGTTCTCGATCGTCTTCTCCAGACGGCGCACCCGCATGGCATCGGACTTGCCCATCGCGGCCTCGACCCGGTCCACCAGGGTCTCGTTCGCCTTGATCTGGCGGGCGATGTAGAGCGCCTGCGAGGAATACCTAGTGGGCTCCAGCGGGTACTCTTCGTTTTGATCATCCATCGCCTGGGCTCCTAGTCGTCGTCGTGCCCTGGGGGTAACGGGTACGGCACCTGCTTCAGCCAGAGCATGTGGTTGGCGAACTTGTTCCGCACCCTAGCCTGGTCCTGCGCGTCCTCCTC
>PWRV01000058.1 GCA_003563455.1 Thioalkalivibrio sp. | reverse complement strand
TATATTGCATCGTCGGCCCGAGCATGGCCTCGTAAAGCCGGTTCGAGAGGTCGTAGTGCTGTTCGGCGACCCGTCGCGAACGGCGTCGGTTCTGCAGGTTGCCCATGCGGCTCAGCGCCACTTGGCCGAGCATCGACAACGACCGGAGCTCGCGATCGAATCGCGCCTGGAGCACGCGGGTAAAGAATTCATCGAGTCGCTCGACATCCCACCAGCCGTCCATGTAGGCCTCGCCCGCACCAACCGTACCCTCGGCCAGGACTCGTTGATAGACCCGCTCGTCCCGGACCTGCAAGTCCCAGGGCCGCGCACCGTCGATCTCGATGTCGGCCGTGCGCAGCAGAGCGGCCAATTTCTCTCTTGCAGACATGATCCTTCTCACTGCCGGGGTCGGATGCAGTTGAAGTCTGGCCGGTTCGGGGCTCGCAGGCCCTTCCGGCCGGACCCATCCAGGAAAAGAGTACTCGGCCCTCGCCCCCATTTGTCAAGCAGTATCCACAAGCCTTGGCCGCGGCCCAATCCAGAATCTCATTATCGCGATAGCTCAGCCGGTGGCGGCCCGCGGAGTCTGGAAGGGGCGCAACTGCAGGGGGACAGCCTCTGGCCGATGGTTTTCCGACGCCCGATCGGCGAGAGGGCTCGCCTCCTGCACGCAAGCAGCCTCCGCGAAGCTTTCATGAAGATCAGGATCCAGAAAGGCTCGAACAGGACACCCGTCGGAGCGTCCAACAAAGCAGCGTTGTCCGGAATCGGTCTTACTCAACGGGGGTGTCAGTCTTCTCCGACGCGCGAAACGGCCAGCCTTCGATCTCCACGTGCAGCGCGAAGACCAGAAAGCTACGGATCAGAACGATGAGTCCCAACACCAGCACGCTCTGCAGGCTGTAGTCCACGGCCACCGTGTTGACGATGTCGGCCGCAATCAGGAACTCCAGCCCGAGGATCAACCCGCGCACGCTGCGCCGGCGATAATTGACGTAGGCGCTGTGGGTTCCCCAGCCGCGACGGTCCGAGACATAGGCGACGGTTGCAACGATGAAACCACCGAGGATCACGAGGATGCCCACCCCTTCCAGCAGGTGGGCCAGGAACTCCGCCGAGTTGATGAAATGTTCGAGCATGACAGAAGAACCGGACCAGGCAGCTCCAGCGCCACATTGCGACATCCCAATCATACCCGCCTCGACATGGACGGGCGCAGCACCGCAGTATGCTCGCTATACTTCAGGAAGGTGCAAAGGCACGGCCTCGCAGGAACGACGAACGAATCCACGCGCCCGGACGCGAGTCAGGCGCAACTCGAGACAGTTTCCCCAGAGGAGGAGCCACATGAAACTCGACATCTACAAATCCACTGCCACGGACAACCGTCACTTCGTCGTGCCCTCGGACTCGGATATCTCCAGCATACCGGAACCGGTGGAAGAACCACCCGTGACATCCATCGATATCGAGGAAGGGCAGACCACGGTGTACCTCTCTGGATCGCACGCGATCAGCGATATCAAGGAATACGGGTATCACGTGATCGACGTGCCGGTCGACTTCACATAGCCGGCACTTTGGCGCCAAGCTTCGGGGCCGGGTATGACGGGTTCCTCGTGGGCCATGCGGGAAGTTCGGTGACTATGGCCCACTAGGCTTTCAGCCCGGCCTCGAGCCCCTGGCGCCAGTCATCGACGAAGGCCTCGATCGTCTCGATGAAGTCCGGGTCATGCTCTCGGCGATTGATGGTGCAATGGATCACAACGGCGTCCGGATCGGGCGGCAGACCGGTGGTGACGGTCCACGCGAGCGCGTTCGGGCAGCCCGGTAGGCTAAACCGAACGCCGCCGCGTATCGTCTCCCGGCGCACCTCGAACTCGCCCCATACGCAGTAAATGCGGCCACTGTCACCCGACTGTTCCAGCACCGAATCGATGGAGGCACACCAGTCCGGAAGACGTTCTACCGTGACCTGTTGCTCCAGCGCGCCGGCGTCAGCACCGATACAAGCCGTGCCAAAGAATTCCATCGCAGACTCCCCGGTAGGTGTCGATCCCCGTGCCGTCTGTGAAGCGCATGTACGGGGGCAAAAACAGTGCGGCCGTTACACTACTCCAGGCCGGCCTCGCCCGAAAACCGATAGCGGAAGCCGGCGCTGACGAAATTCGACCCCCTGGCATCGCTGACCCCCCCGAAGGCACCTGAGCGGTGGTGAATTCGAAGGAGCAACTCTCTGCGGGGGTTGTGGTCATGCGGCAGAGCGAAGGTGATCTCGACGGGCATGAAAACGAGCAGGCGGGAGGCAGGACGGCGGGGATGCCTCTCCACTTCCGGAGTGCGGAAGGCGTACGAGGGCCCGAGCCCGAAGGCAACCGAGGTGTTCACCAAGCGATCCCAGGGAAACCGGTTCCAGCGAACAAGAAGCGCGGTATTTAGCTCGGAGTGATGCTGCAGCCCGGTGTGGGCGGCTGCGTTCGCCTCCAGTTCCAGGCGCAGGCTCCTGCCGTATCCGTAGAGGGTGCGTGACCCGCCTGCGACCGCCAGGTAGGAGCCCCGGAACTCGGTTTCCCCGCGCAGGATGGCCCCGATGTTGTTGGCGCTCCATTGCGCGCCGTATCCGAACACGGACCACTCCCCGGAGTCGGGTTCCAGGGTACCCGCGCGGAAGATGAGCAGGACCACGACCAACGCAAGAAGCCATCCCCAGGCGGCGCGCGTGAACGCGTAGCGACGACCGCCTCGCTGGGCGCCTGCCCCGGATAGTGGCCCCATGAACATCAAGGGCCGCCGTCAACTTTCACGCTTACTCCCATGGCACTGCGCCACCCCCAGACGATGAAAGCTCCCTCCCCCGCCTGTGGCGGAGGGTTGGGGTGGGGGCGCGGCGTTGGGCCCGGCCCTCACCCCCGCCCCCGTTACTCCGGGCATCCTGCCCTCCGCCCTTCGGGCCCGCCTACGGCGGTTCGAAATCCGCTCCCGGCAGATTTGTCCGCAAGCGGCCCAAACCCGTCACCCGAGTTGCGGCAATCAGCCAGCGCTATCTGATCGAAAGCGGTCGCAAACAAACAGACAGTTGCACGCACGCAAGGGGGTGCCTATCTACTACAACGCGATTCTGCGATTGATTGGATGGTGGTTGTGATGCTCACGGATCTAGAGGGGCCTGATCGGTAATCGGTGAATGCGGGCACCGCGCTCGTTAAGGGTAACCACAGCCCCCTCTTGCAACTGGGATACGATGCGGGGCAAGAGTCGAGTTAACAGCTTTGCCACGTCCTC
>PWRV01000019.1 GCA_003563455.1 Thioalkalivibrio sp. | reverse complement strand
GACTGGAACCAGCCCCGGTGCTGGTCGGAGCCCTCCAGGTAGAGATCCGCCGGCAGGCCGAGCTCGGGCCGCATTCCGGTCACCGTGAAGTGGGTGACCCCGGAATCGAACCAGACGTCCAGCGTGTCCCCGAGCTTCAGATAGTGCTCCGACTCCTCGGGACCGAGCAGCGCCTTCGGGTCGAGCGCAAACCAGGCCTCCACGCCTTCCTGCTCCACCCGCTGCGCGACCGCTTCCAGCAGCTCCGGCGTGCGCGGGTGCAGGCGTCCGGATTCGCGGTGGACGAACAGCGGGATCGGCACCCCCCAATTGCGCTGGCGCGAGATACACCAGTCCGGACGGTTTTCCACCATCCCGCGGATCCGCGCCTCGCCCCAGTCCGGAAGCCAGCGCGTATCCGCGATTGCGCGCAGCGCGTCCTCGCGCAGGCCCGCGCGGTCCATGCCGATGAACCACTGCGGTGTCGCCCGGAAAATGGTCGGCGTCTTGTGCCGCCAGCAGTGCGGATAGCTGTGATGAAACTTCTCCACCACCACCAGGTTGCCACGATCGCGCAGCACGTCGACGACGTGGGCATTCGCCTGATGCACGTTCTCGCCGGCAAAGAAGGGCGTGCCGGGCAGGAAGCGGCCGTCCGGCCCAACGGGATTCTCCACGGGGAGTCCGTAGCGCTGCCCCACCACGTAGTCGTCCTGACCGTGCCCCGGTGCGGTGTGCACGCAGCCGGTGCCCGACTCGGTGGTCACGTGATCGCCGAGGATCACGGGCACGTCGCGCTCGACGAAGGGGTGCCGGAGGGTCAGGCCTTCCAGACTGCTCCCATCGGCCCGCCCGACGATTGTTCCGACACCGAACTGGTAACGCTCCCGGCAGGCGTCGAGCAGTTCCTCCGCCAGCAGCAGCCGCTCGCGCTCGAACTGGACCAGCACATAGGTCAGCGCCGGGTTCAGCGCCACTGCCTGGTTGGCCGGCAGTGTCCACGCGGTGGTGGTCCAGATCACCACGCTCACCGGCCCGTGGGAATCCCCTTCGAGATTCATCCGCCGCAGCAGATCGATCTCGTCGGTGACCTGAAAACGCACGTCGATCGCCAGCGAGATCTTCTCTTCGTACTCCCCCTCGGCCTCGGCCAGCGCCGACCCGCAGTCCACGCACCAGTGCACCGGCTTCTCGCCCATTTGCACATGCCCGCGTTCCATGATGCGTCCGAACGCGCGGATGATGTCGGCCTCGATGCGGAAATCCATCGTCAGATAGGGGTGGTCCCAGTCGGCCAGTACGCCAAGGCGCTGGAAGTCCGCGCTCTGGCCGGCCACCTGTTCCGCCGCGTAGGCTCGGCAGGCCGACCGGAACGTCGCGGGATCCACGTCCTTGCCCGCCTTGCCGAGGCTCTGCTCGACCTTGAGCTCGATCGGCAGACCGTGACAGTCCCAGCCGGGAACGAAGGGTGCATCGAAACCGGAAAGCGTCCGGCTTTTGGTAATGAAGTCCTTCAGGATCTTGTTCACCGCGTGCCCGACATGGATGGACCCGTTCGCATACGGCGGGCCGTCCGCCAGCACGAAGCGCGGGCGCCCGACGCAGTGTTCGCGCAGACGGGCATAGCGGCCAGCGGCCGTCCAGTCGGCCAGCCACTGCGGCTCCCGTTGCGCAAGATTGGCTCGCATCGGGAATGCGGTCTCCGGAAGGTTCAGCGTGTCCTTGTAGGGATTCGGCAGGGCCGGTTTTCTTGCCATGGGGGTTCCGGTGCGCCGGTCAGGCCGGCTGCTGCAGGGATGGATTCGCGAACACGGCGCGGGCCGCGTCGACGTCGCGCGCGATCTGCGCCTTCAAGGCTTCCAGGGACTCGTAACGCTGCTCGCCGCGGATGCTGGCCAGCGGCTCGAACCGCGCGAGCTTGCCGTAGAGCTGCGGGGACGCGTCCAGCACGTGCGCCTCCAGCCGCTGTTCGGTGCCCGCGACGGTCGGGCGCCAGCCGATGTTGGTCACCGACGGAAAGACCTCGCCGTCCCGGGTGAACAACCAGCCGGCGAAGACGCCGCGCAGGGCCATGGGCTGCGGGCCAAGCCGCACGTTTGCGGTGGGGAAACCGATCAGCCGCCCCCGCTTGTCACCGTGGGAAACCCGTCCGCAGATCCCGTAGCGGCGCCCGAGCAGGCTTTCGACCCGCGCAAAGTCGCCGGCCTGTGCCGCGGCGCGCACGCGTGTGCTGCTGATCCTGCCGTGGCCATCGGCCAGTGTGGGGGTCGACTCGACGCTGAACCCGAGCTCTTCGCCCATGCGCTCGAGCAGCGCATAATCGCCCCCGCGTCCCTTGCCGAAGCGGAAGTCGTCACCCACCAGCACGTGCCGGGTACCCAGCGTCCGGTGCAGTACGCGGTCGACGAAGACCTCCGCCGACAGGTTCGCCAGCGGCGCGCCAAAGCGCATCAGCCACACCGCGTCCAGGCCCGTGGTGCGCAGGAAATCGATCCGGTCGCGCAACCGCTGCAGACGGCCCGGGGCCCGCTCGGGTGCAAAGAACTCCAGCGGAAGGGGCTCGAAGGTGATCAGCACCGAGGGTACGCGCCGCTCCGCGGCGGCCGCCAGCAGACGCGCCACCACCGTCTGGTGTCCGCGATGGAAGCCGTCGAAATTGCCAATGGTGACCACCGCCTCCGAAAACACCGGCTTGCGGTGGTCCACGCCGCGCAACAGCCGCATGGTGTCAAGTCCGCGCAAAAGCGGGAATTATACCCCGCGTGGCCGGCGACCACACCCGACAACCCAGCGGTTCGCGGTTACTCCTGTCAACCGCCATGGCTCCGGATCACCCCGAAGGATGACAAGTCCAGCCGCGCATGGACTTCCACTAACTCCCATGGCACTGCCTAACTCCCATGGCACTGCGCCACCCCTGACGATGAAAGCTCCCTCCCCCACCTGTGGGGGAGGGCTGGGGTGGGGGCGCGGCGTCGGGCCCGGCCCTCACCCCCGGCCCCGTTACTCCGGGCATCCTGCCCTCCGCCCTTCGGGCCCGCCTGCGGCGGTTCGAAATCCGCTCCCGGTGCCCCGGGGACAGATTTGCAAATCTGTCCCCGGCCCTTTGGGCACCTTGTCCGCAAGCGAGAGAGGGGAGCAATGCGCTAACACGGATAGGGCTTCAATCAAACAATACCCGTGTCCATCCGTGCCCATCCGTGGCTATATTTTTTCGCGCGGACGCACGCAGGGAGGAGCGCCCTCAGGGCGCGTCGCGCAGCAGAAACTGGCGCGGGCGCAGGCCG
>PWRV01000021.1 GCA_003563455.1 Thioalkalivibrio sp. | reverse complement strand
GTGGAGTAGGCCCGGCGGTCGTACCGAGGCAACGCCCGTGACACCGGATTCCGCCGCCCGCGTTCTGTCCCACGTGGTCGGATTCGACGATGCCCCCTTCGCACGCAGTCACCGCGGTGACGTGCGGGTGGTCGGGGCGGTCTTCGCCCGACAGCGGCTGGAGGGGGTGCTGTCCACCCGGGTGCGCCGCGACGGGGCCAATGCCGCGGCGCGGCTTGCGGCCTGCATCGAGGGCAGCCGCTTTCGGCCACAGCTCCAGGCCGTGCTGCTGCAGGGCATCGCGCTGGCGGGCTTCAACGTGGTTGATCTGGCCGCGCTGGGCCGCGCCACGGGCCTGCCGGTGCTGGTGGTCGCTCGTCGCAGGCCCGATCTTGCGAGGATCCGCAGTGCACTGGAGCGATGCGTGCCCGGCGGCCGGCGCAAGTGGCGCCTGATCGCGGCGGCGGGGCCGATGGAGCCCCTTGCGGGCGTTTATGTGCAGCGCCACGGGCTGTCTGCCGCCGAGGCGGAGGATCTGCTGGCCGGGCTGCAGCTTCACGGCCTCATGCCGGAACCGCTGCGCGTCGCGCACCTGATCGCCGGCGGCGTGACTACCGGCGAGAGCCGCCACCGACCCTGAGGCCTCCAGGGCCGGTTTGGCAGGCGCGCAACGGTTCTCTATCCTTGAGTTCCATTCAATGCGTCCCCGAAGGACGCACCGGAGGCCTGAGCCATGGATTTCTCATCAAGAACCGGAAAAAGCCTAGAGGCGTCTGCGTTGGGCGCCAGAACCCTGAAACTGCTGACATTGCTGCTCGGCGCGTTGCTGCTTGCAAACCCGGTGGCTTCCGAGCTGCCCGCAGGCGCCGCGGACCGCCTCGCCTACGAGCAGAACACCATCGAAGTGGTCCGCCAGGTCGCCCGTGCAGTGGTGGCGGTACGCGTGATGACGGATGGCCAGCCCGAGGCCGCCACGAACGATGGTCGGCGATTCGCCGGCGGCAGCGGTTTTGTCGTGGACGAAGCCGGGCGCATCATCACCAACTTCCACGTGGTGGCGATGGCGCTGGGCGAAACCACCGAGGACAAAGTGGAGCTGGAGCCGGGCGCGTCGCTGGTGGTTTCGTTCCTCGACAGGCCGGACGAGGAACTCGAGGTCCGGGTCCTTGGTGCCAACCCTGACGTCGATCTTGCACTGCTGGAATTGCTGGAGCCGGATCGTGCTCCGGTGGTCTCGCCGATTCCGCTCGCCGACTCGGACCGGGTCGAGGTGGGTCAGAAGGCAATCGCGATCGGCAATCCCTTTGGTCTGCACTCATCGGTGACCGCGGGGATCATCTCGGCGGTGGAACGCGAGCAGCCGGGCGTCGTTGGCATCGAGATTCCCTACATCCAGACCGACGCCGCGATCAATCCCGGCAACTCGGGGGGGCCGCTGCTGAACTCCGCCGCCGAGGTGATCGGCATCAACAACACCATCCTTGCGCCGGCCGGTGCCTTTGCCGGAATCGGTCTCGCGGTACCGAGCAACCTGCTCGCCGAGGCGATGGAAGAGCTGCGGGCCGGCGGGCTCTCCGGCTTTGCCGCCGCCGCCGCACAGCTGCCTGACCGGCCCCGGCTGGGACTGGAGATCGCCCTGCAGGTCTCGGACTACCCCCGTGCGCTGCGCGAGCGACTGGATATGCCGGACGAAGGCGTGGTGGTCACCGGGGTCTCCGAAGGTGGTCCGGCGGACCGGGCGGGGATCCAGGGCCCCGAGGCGATCGCGCTGGTGGACGGTGAGCCGTTTCCCGTCGGCATGGACGTGATCACGGCGATCGAGGGTCAGCCCGTGCGCCGCGCGATCGATCTGCAGCGTGTGGTCCTCGATCGGGGCGAGGGCGATGTCGTGGACGTGACGATCTGGCGCGACGGCAGCGAGCTGAGCCTCGAGATCGAGCTCGAGGTGGTGCCGGTCGACGACGATTGACCGCGTAGCGGTCCACGGAGGACGCGGATCCATGGGAGAAGACGGCCTCGAGCAGGAGGGTCGCCGGCAGGCGCTGGCGCTGCTGCGCGCCTGCGCCACCGAGGCGGGCTTCCTGGCCTCGCCGACCCGGCGTTCCAACTATCGGCGGGTCTGGGCCCGGGACGGGGCGATCCTGTCCCTGGCCGCCCTGTGCGCTCGGGACGACGAGCTGATCGCCACCGCGCGTAACACGATGCGGACACTGGTGCATCACCAGGGCCCGCACGGCGAGATTCCGAGCAATGTGGATCCGGTCACCGGGCGTGTCAGTTACGGAGGGACCACCGGCCGGGTGGATGCCGATCTGTGGTTCGTGATCGCCAGCGCGGAATACTGGCGGGCGACCGGTGACGACAGCTTTCTCGATGCAATGCTTCCCGCGCTCGAGAAGGTGCGTTTCCTGCTCGGGGCCTGGGAGTTCAACAACCGCGGCCTGCTGTATGTGCCGCCGACCGGCGACTGGGCGGACGAATACCTGCAGAGCGGCTACGTCCTCTACGACCAGCTGCTCTACCTGCAGGCACAGCGCAGCCTGGCCGCACTGCACGCCGCGGTGCATGGTTCGACCGACCACGCGCTCGAGGAACGGATCAGCCACCTGTACCATCTGATCCGCGCCAACTACTGGTTCGACGACGATTCGGATCAGGCGGGCGACGCGTACCACGAGGTGCTGTACCAGAGAGGGCAGGAGGCCGCGCCTCATTGTGCGGACCGCTACTGGTTACCGTCCTTCTCGCCCACCGGTTACAGTTACCGCTTCGACGCCTTCGCAAACGTACTCGCGTCGCTGCTCGGCGTGGCCGATGACCGCCAGCGAGAGCGCGTCGACCACTACATCGCAGACGAACTGGTGCACGACGATCTGCCGTTGCTGCCGGCCTTTCACCCGGTGATCGAACCCGTTGACGAAGACTGGGAGGATCTTCAAGTAATGTTTTCCTATACCTTCAAGAACCGGCCCTACGAGTTCCACAATGGGGGGCTCTGGCCGATGCTGACCGGCTTCCACGCCGCCGACCTTGCGCTGCGCGGGCATACAGAGGCGGCACGCCGCTACCTGCACGCGGTGCACACCGGAAACCGGCTCGGGATGGACGGCGAAGAGTGGTCCTTCCCGGAGTTCGTGCACGGCCGTGACAAGACACCGGGGGGCACCCGAAGACAGGGCTGGAGCGCTGCGGGCACGCTGATCGCCGGTGCCGCGCTCGAAGGACGTGACGTGTTCGGGGTGCACGATGCCGTCTGACCGCGTGGTCCTTTGCACCGACCTCGACCGGACCGTGATTCCGAACGGTGAACAGCCGGAGTCGCCGCAGGCCCGCATGCTGTTGCGTCGCTTCGCGGCACGTCCCGAGTCCACGCTGGTCTACGTGAGCGGACGCGACGAGGGCCTGCTCAGGAACGCGATACGGGACTACGACCTGCCGGTGCCCGACTTCGCGATCGGCGATGTTGGCACCACCATCTATCACGTGCAGGGAGACGACTGGCAACCCCTGGACGCCTGGTCCCGGGAGATTGCCCCGGACTGGCAGGGCATGGAGGGGGCCGATCTGGCCGAGCTGCTGCGGGATATTGACGGTCTCCGCCTGCAGGAAGAGGAGAAGCAGAACGATTACAAGCTCAGCTACTACGGGCCGGAGGATCCGCGCCCCGAGGCGCTGCTGTCCGAGGTACGTCGCCGGCTGAAGGATAACGGTGTCCGGGCGAACCTGATCTGGAGCATCGACGAACAGGCGCACTGCGGGCTGCTGGACGTGCTGCCTGCCGCAGCGAACAAGCTCCACGCGATTACGTTTCTGATGCGGGAGAAGGGATTCGGCGAACGCGAGACGGTCTTCTCCGGCGACAGCGGCAATGACCTGGAGGTGCTGGTCAGCAGCCTGCAGGCGGTGCTGGTCCGCAACGCCCCGCCGGAGGTCCGCGAAGAGGCCGAGCGTCGCGCCGCCGAGTCGGGGGAATCCGGGCGCCTGTACGTCGCCCGCGGCGGCTTCCTCGGCATGAACGGCAATTACTCCGCCGGTGTACTGGAGGGGTTGGCGCACTACCTGCCGCACACCCGCGACTGGCTGGAATCGGACTCTTAGCGCGAAAGTCACGCATTTCCCCTCTCCCGCTTGCGGACAAGGTGCCCAAGGGCCGGGGACAGATTTGCAAATCTGTCCCCGGGGCGCCGGGAGCGGATTTCCAACCGCCGTAGGCGGGCCCGAAGGGCGGAGGGCGGGATGCCCGGAGTAACGGGGCCGGGGGTGAGGGCCGGAGCCGACGCCGCGGAGCGCCATGAGGGACAGATGTATAAATCTGTGCCCCTTCCCGGATGCCCGGGGGCTGCGGTTGGGTTGGGGACGGGGGGTACTACGTGGGCGCTCAGCGGAGCAGCGGTTCCTCGACCGCCCGACGCGCTTCAGGGCCGGCGAGCTGCTCGATGAGGGTGAGCGCGAAGTCCATCGCGACGCCCGGGCCGCGTCCGCTCACCACGCCGCCATCGACCTCTATCGGTGTGCCGGTCGACGACAGCCCGCTGGCGTCCAGCGCGCCGGTGTAGGCCGTTACCCTGCGGCCCTGGAGGATCCCGGCGCTGGCCAGCGCCTTGGGGCCCGCGCAGATTGCGCCAACCAGCCGGCCAGCGTCCGATTGACGCCGGATCACCGATTGCACGCGCGCGTCGTCGCGCAGGTGATCCGCGCCCGGCAGGCCACCCGGCAGCACCACGAGATGGAAGTCCTCCTGCACCACGTCGTCGAGTTCCCGATCGGGCACGATCACGGTTTTCCGGGAGCAGATCACCGGCCCGGGCTCCAGGCCGGCGACCACCACGGTGAAGCCCGCGCGGCGCAGGAGGTCGATGATGGTGACCGCCTCCAGCTCCTCGGCCCCGGGTGCAAGCGGAACCAGCACCCGGATCTTTTCCGGGTCGACATTAATCACTGGCGTGCACTCATGATCGCCAGTCCCTTCAGCAGGTTCAGCGCCTCGTACAGCCCGTAATCCCGTTGAGCCAGTGGCTCGTCATCCGCTTCGTCGGGCTCGGCATTGTTGCGAATCGTGCCGTTGGGGGGTCCCTCGAGGTGGCGGTCCAGATTGGCCTCGTTGAGGCGTGGGCCGTTGTCCTCCGCGCGGGTGACGGTCAACGGTTCGATGCGGATGTCGGGCTGGATGCCCTCGGCCTGGATCGAGCGACCGTCGGGCGTGAAATACCGCGCGGTGGTCAGTTTGATCGCGGTTTCCTGGGGGAGCGGCAGGATGGTCTGCACCGAACCCTTGCCGAAGGTCGGCGTGCCCATCACCACGGCCCGGTTGTGATCCTGCAGCGCTCCGGCGACGATCTCCGAGGCCGAAGCCGATCCCTCGTTGACCAGCACCACCATCGGCACGCCGTCGGCGACATCGCCGGGGGAGGCCGTGTATCGGAACTGCGACTCCTGCAGGCGGCCCTCGGTGTAGACGATCAGGCCACTGTCCAGGAAGGCATCGGACACACCCACGGCGCCATTGAGGACGCCACCCGGGTTGTTCCGCAGATCCAGCACAAGACCCTTCAGCGGCGCCTCTTCCTTCAGGTCCTCGATCGCCCGCACGAGGTCGCGGGCGGTGCGGGCCTGGAAGTTGGTGATGCGAACGTAGCCAAAGCCGGGTTCGAGATGTTCCGAGCGAACGCTCTGCACCCGAATCACGTCCCGGGGGATGGTGACGCGCTCCGGCGCGTCCAGACCGTCGCGCATGATGGTCAGCGTGATGTCCGTGCCTCGCTCGCCACGCATCTTGCTCACCGCATCGGAGAGGCTCATACCCTTCACCGGGGTATCGTCCAGACGGATGATCAGGTCACCCGCACGCACACCGGCGCGGCTCGCGGGTGTATCGTCGATCGGCGCGATCACCTTGATGAAGCCGTCCTCCATGCCGACCTCGATGCCCAGGCCGCCGAATTCACCGCTGGTGCCCACCTGCAGATCGCGGAACTCCCGCTGATCGAGGTAGGACGAGTGCGGATCGAGCCCGGAGAGCATGCCCTTGATCGCGTTGTCGAGCAGTTCGCTGTCGTCTACCTCGGTGACGTAGTTGCGCTTGATCCGCATGTAGACGTCGGTGAAGCGGCGGAGATCCTCGACCGGCAGCACCGCGCTCGCGCCGTCGTTGCGGTCGGCGAAGACGCCAACGGATACGCTGAGGAACACCCCCAGGATGACGCCGGTCACCAGGCCGTAGCCGACGCTGAAACGCTTGTTCATGTCTCTGTCCCCGTGCGGGAAATTGTTGGTTGCATGGTATCACTGGCGACATGCCGAGCCGCAAGAAAGGTATCCGGCAGCAGGGACGTCGTGCTGTTCAGTTGGAGTCCCACCACGGCCGTGGGTTCAATGTCTCCCCGCGATGGCGCAGCTCGAAATAAAGACCCGGAGCGATCGCCGCGGAGGCGCCGCCTGCACGCGCGATCACCTCGCCGCCAGCGATGTGCTCACCCGCTCGGGTGAGGAGCTCGCGGGTGTTCCCGTACAGGGTCAGATAACCCTCGCCGTGGTCGAGGATCACCACGAAGCCATAGCCGCGCATCCAGTCGGCGTAGACCGTCCGTCCGTCGTGCACCGCGCGCACCGCCGTGTCCTCGCCGGTCTCGAAGACTTCCCCCCGCCAGGAGGCATGCACGGCTCCGTTCCGCGGACTCCCGTAACGGTGCAGGAGATCGCCTTCGACCGGCGGCGGCAGTGCCCCCCGGCGCGTCGAGAAGCGGGTGCCGTCGGCGGCCGTCGCGGGTGGCGGCTGTCCTTCGGGCCGTCGCTGCGCCTGCTCTTCCATCCGGCGGAGCACCCCCGCCAGGGTCTCGGCGTTGCGCGCGAGCCGTTCGAGTTCCAGCGCGTCGCTCTGGACCTGCTCTTCGACCCGGGCCAGCAACGCCTCGAGTTCGGCTTCTTGTTGCGCGATTTCCCGCAGCGACCGGCGGGCGTCGGTTTCGCGTGCGACCAGTTCGTCGCGTGCAGTGGCGAGGCGGTCCCGCGCCTCCGCCAGTGCGGCTGCCTGCCCGGCGATTCGCGTCAGTGCCTCCTCGCGGCGACGCTGGATCCGGGCGTCCAGTTCGCGCTGGTGGCGGGCCAGTTCCGCATCATCCGGTGCCCACGCCGGGTGCCGTTCCCGCAGCCACTGGCCTCTCAGAAGCCGCAGGGCCTGGTCCCGGGCTGCCGCCAGCTCCGCCTGCCGCGCGTCCGCCTCCTGCTGCCGCTGTGCCACCGCGCGGTCCTGCTCGGCCACTGCGGCGCGCAGACGCCGCTGCTCGTCGCGCAGGTCCTGGCTGCGCCGCGCGACCCCGGCCGCGCGCTCTTCCAGGCGCTCGATTTCGCTGAGCCGCTCCTGCTGCTCGCGCTCCAGCGTGCGCATTGCCTCCCGCGTCGCTTCCAGCTCGGTTTCGGTCTCCACCGCCCCGGCCGCAAGCGAACACAGCAACAGGACGGCGAAGAGCCAGGCAAACGGCTGTAATTGGGAACGTTTGTCGCGATTGACCATTGCGCTTACGGCAATATCCGAGTACTTTTGATTGCTTATATTCCTCTGTACAGTTATCACTCAGAAATGATCTTCGTTAAAACCGGATGCTCCGCCGTGACCCACGACCCCGACTGCTTCGATGAACCCCTGATGAGCCAGGACGAGGACATCGAGCGGGTGTCCCGATCCCTCAAGGCGATGTCGCACCCGCTGCGGCTGAAGATACTCTGCATTCTCGGTGATCGCGAGATCAGCGTTCAGGAGATCGTCGACCAGGTCGGGACCTCGCAGAGCAATATCTCCCAGCACCTTGGCATTCTTCGGGACAAAGGCATCCTCGCCACGCGCAAGGATGCAAACCGCGTCTACTACCGTGTCGGCGACGCCCGCACCCTGCGCCTGATCGGTATGATGCAGGATGTCTTCTGCAATTCCTGATGTCCAAGGTGCGTCCTGATGCTTGAGCGTTTGCCCGAGTTCCTCGGCAACCACCCGATCCTGACCGGCGCGCTGATTGCGATCGTTGCGCTGATTCTCTACACCGAATTCCAGCGCCTGACCCGCAAGTACCGGGCGCTGCCGCCGGCCGAGGCGGTCCGGGTGATGAACCAGGAGGGAGCCCTGGTGCTCGACGTGCGCGAGGACAACGAGCTTTCCGGGGGGCGCATCGGTGGTGCCCGGCACATCCCGCTCGGCGTGCTGAAGAAACGGATCAAGGACATCGAGCGATACAAGGAGTCGCCGGTGCTGGTGTACTGCCGTACCGGCGCGCGCTCGGCGGTCGCTGCATCGCAGCTGGTCGCCGCCGGCTTCACCGATGTCACCAACCTGAAGGGCGGTATCCAGGCCTGGCAGTCAGCGGGACTGCCCGTGAAGAAGAAATAGCGTCGCCGGATGCGTTTCCAGATCTATCTGACCCAATTCTGTCCCTATTGCCAGATGGCACGGGAGCTCCTCGACCGGCTCGGGTACGAGTACCAGCCGATCCACGTGGAGCTCGAGCCGCATGAACGGCGAGTCATGGAGGAGCGCTCCGGGCGCACCTCGGTGCCGCAGATCTTTCTCGGGGACACGCACATCGGCGGGTACGACGACCTCGCTGCGCTGCACCGGTCCGGCGGGCTGTCCCGGCTGGTGGACGAAGCGCGGGAGACCGGCGCATGAGCGGAACGGCTGCGCCGCACCGCGTCTGTCCGCATTGCGGGCAGGTGAACCGCGTGCCCGATGCGAAGGCGCCGGACGCTCGCTGCGGTGCCTGCCGTCAGCCGCTGTTCACCGGCGAGCCGGCGTCGGTCGACACTGGCCGGCTCGATCGTTTCATTGGCCGTGACCAGCGTCCGGTGCTGGTCGATTTCTGGGCACCCTGGTGCGGCCCGTGCCGCGTGATGGCCCCGCAGTTCGTCGAGGCGGCACGGCAGCTGGAGCCCGGCTTTCGCCTGCTGAAACTGGATACCCAGGCACATCCTGATGCGGGCGCGCGCTTCGGCATCCGCGGCATCCCCACGATGATCCTGTTTTTCCGGGGGCGTGAAGTCGCGCGTCAGAGCGGCGCGATGTCCGCCTCGGATATCATGGGCTGGGCGCGGCAGGCCGCGCGCTGAATCCCGGCCCTGTGCTGGGCCATCTCCCACTTTCCGGCAATCGAGAAGACCACATGGCTGAAGAGACCAACACCGGCAGCAGCACCAATTCCGGCGCCGCGCCCGAGGCGGGCAAGGGGCCCGAATTTCTTATTCAGAAAATCTACATCAAGGACCTGTCCTTCGAGGCGCCGGGTGCCCCCGGGGTGTTTCTGAAGGAGTGGAAGGGCGACACCAACGTGCAGCTCAACACCAAGGCGCGCGCGCTGAACGAGCAGGAGGGCGTGTACGAGGTGGAACTCGGCCTGACGGTCACGACGACCTCCCACGGCGAGAACGCCTACCTCGTCGAGGTCAAGCAGGCGGGCGTATTCGTCACGCGCGGTTTTTCGCAGGAGCAGCAGGGACACCTGCTCGGGGCCTACTGTCCCAACCTGCTTTTCCCCTTTGCCCGCGAGGTGGTCGCCGATCTGGTGCTGAAAGGCGGCTTTCCGCAGATGCTGCTGCAGCCGGTCAACTTCGATGCGCTGTACGCACAGCACCAGCAGGAGCGGCAGCGCGGCGAGCAGGCGGGGGAGTCCGGCACTGCGACCGCCTGAAGTGGCTCGCCCGTCCAGCGGCCGGGCGCCGCGCCAGCGCTGCCGGCGATGACGGAGGCACCCATGCGGATCGCGGTCCTCGGCGCGGGGTCGTGGGGCACCGCGCTTGCGATGCAGGCGGCGCGCCTGCACGAGGACGTGCTGCTCTGGGCCCGCGCGCCGACGCAGGCGGCACTGCTCGAGTCGCGCCGCGAAAACGCGCGCTATCTGCCCGGTGTGCACTTCCCCGAGAACCTGCGGATTCTCTCCGACCGCGAGACCGCACTGCGGGACCGCGACCTGGTCCTGGTTGCTGTCCCGACCGGCGGCTTTCGCGAGACACTGCACTGGGTGTCGGAATACATCGACCCGGAGCAACGCGTCGCCTGGGCGACGAAGGGGCTCGAAAAGAGCACTGGCGCCTGGCTGCACGAGGTGCTGGCCGAGGAGCTTCCGGGGCAGCCGCCGGCGCTGCTGTCCGGTCCGTCCTTCGCCGGTGAGGTCGCCCGGAACCAGCCCACCGCGCTGACCGCCGCCGCCACCAATGCCGATGCGCTGGAGCGGGTCGTGCGCGCATTCCACGGACGCGCAATGCGCGTCTACCGTAACTCGGACGTGCTCGGGGTGGAGCTGGGCGGCGCCCTCAAGAACGTGCTGGCGATCGCCGCCGGCATCTCGGACGGGGCGGGCTTCGGTGCCAATGCCCGGGCCGCGCTGATCACCCGCGGCCTGGCCGAGCTGCAACGACTTGGCGCAGCGGTCGGCGCAAGTCCGCAGACGCTCACCGGTCTGTCGGGCCTTGGCGATCTGGTGCTGACCTGCACCGACGATCAGTCGCGCAACCGGCGCCTCGGGCTGTACCTCGGCCAGGGCTTCGACCTGGATACGGCCCTGGCCAGGATCGGACAGGCGGTCGAGGGTGCGGAAACGGCACGCGTCGCGGTCGCGAAGGCGTCGGCGGCCGGCGTGGAGATGCCGATCTGCGCGGAGGTCTACGCGGTGCTTTACGAAGACCGCCCGGTGCGCGAAGCCGTCCGCCGCCTCCTGGAGCGCGACCCGGTCGCCGAATAGGGGGCTGCGGTGGTTGGGGCCGGGTTTCGGGGCGGCGCTGCATCCGCGGGTGTCGGCAGCAGGGATGCTGCCGTCAAGCCTACAGGGATGTATTCACGGCGTCCCGCGGATGCAGCGCCGCCCCGGAACCCCTCTGCGCGGTGGCTGGCACCTTCAGTATGGTAGAGGGCAGCGTCGCAGGGCGGGCCCACTAATCGACGGCTTCATGGCCCGTTGCGATAGCCTAGCTGCCGCCACGCCTCGTACACCATCACGGCCGCGGCGTTGGAGAGGTTCAGGCTGCGGCTGTCCGCGAGCATCGGGATTCGCAGGCGCTGTTCCGGCGGCAGGCGTTCGAGCACCGCTTGTGGCAGGCCGCGGGTCTCCGGACCGAAGAGGAAGCCGTCCCCCGCTGCGAAGGCCGGATCACTGTGCGGACGCCTCGCCCGTGTGGTCAGCGCGAAGAGCCGGACGATCGGAGCCGATTCCAGGCAGGCGTCGAGGCTGGCATACTCCCGGATTTCGGCGAACTCGCGGTAATCGAGTCCCGCCCGGCGCAGCCTGCGCTCGTCGAGGGCGAAGCCCAGCGGGTGGATCAGGTGCAGCCGGGCGCCGGTGTTCGCGGCAAGGCGGATGATGTTGCCGGTATTCGGCGGGATCTCCGGTTCAAAGAGGACGATATGCAACATGGCTGAACATCCCGCTGATCCTCGCCTGCAGATCTCGTTCTGCGGGCTGCCGTTCAACACCCCGCTGGTGCTGCTTTCGGGATGCGTCGGATTCGGGGAGGAATATACGCGGGTCGCCGGATTTTCCAACCGCGATGCCGGCGCGATCTGCCTGAAGGGCACGACCGGCGACGCGCGCCTCGGCAACCAGCCGCACCGGATCTACGAGACGCCCGATGGCATGCTGAACGCGATCGGCCTGCAGAATCCCGGCGTCGACCACGTGGTGGACGGGATCCTGCCGACGCTGGATTTTTCCGAGACCCGGTTCATCGCGAATGTCTCCGGTTCGACGATCGAGGAATACATCGCGGTCACCCGGCGCTTCGACGACTCGCCGATCGACGCGATCGAGATCAACATCTCGTGTCCCAACGTGAAGGAGGGCGGCGTCGCCTTCGGCAACGACCCGGACATGTCGGCGCGCGTGGTCGAGGCCTGCCGGGCGGTCACGTCGAAGCCGATCATCACCAAGCTGTCGCCGAACCAGACCGACATCGCCGAGAACGCGCGCCGGTGCATCGAGGCCGGTACCGACGGTTTCGCGGTGATCAACACGCTGATGGGCATGGCGGTGGACGTGGAGCGGCGCGAGGCGGTGATCGGCAATAACCAGGGCGGGCTCTCGGGCCCGGCGATCAAGCCGATCGCGCTGCTGAAGGTGCACCAGGTTCACCAGGTTGCGGGTCCGCACGGTATCCCGATCATCGGCCAGGGCGGGGTGGTGAACGCGCAGGATGCGCTGGAGTTTCTGATCGCCGGCGCGAGCGCGGTGGGCGTGGGCACCGGCCTGTTCTACGATCCGCTGTGCCTGCCGAAGATCCTGAACGGCATGAGCGAGTATCTCGACCGCCACGGCATCGCCCGTGTCAGCGACCTCACCGGCACCCTGCGTCTGCACGGCCACATTTCCGCCTGCGACCTCCCGCCTGTTTCAGC
>PWRV01000309.1 GCA_003563455.1 Thioalkalivibrio sp. | reverse complement strand
CCGGCTCAGGCGTATCCGGCAAATCCGAACGGCTCCCCCGCGGGTGTCACCGGTTTTGCCAGTGCCGACGGGCGGGTGACCGTGATGATGCCTCATCCCGAACGCGTGTTCCGGACCGTGCAGAATTCCTGGCATCCGGCCGAGTGGGGTGAGGATGGTCCCTGGCTGCGGCTGTTCCGCAACGCCCGGGCCTGGGTGGGATGACTCCAGTGGCCACGCCGTGGCTGGCATACTGGCCGGTCTGAACATCGCCCCTGAACTGAAGGAAACGGTTGTTTTTCTATGCAAAAAATGCGCGTCTTGATGGTCTGCATGGGCAATATCTGCCGGTCTCCGATGGCCCACGGAGTCTTTGCCGCTCGCCTGCGCGATGCGGGTCTCGAACACGTGATCCAGGTGGATTCCGCGGGTACCCACAGCTATCACGTGGGCGAGCCCCCCGACCGCCGGGCTCAGCTGACCTCCCGGTCCCGCGGTTATGAGCTCGGCGATCTTCGGGCACGACGCCTGGAGGAACAGGACTTTCGCGAGTTCGACTACATTCTGGTGATGGACGAGGACAACCTCAGCCACGCCCGGGCGCTGGAGCCGGAAGACGGAAGGGCGCGCGTCCACCGGTTCCTCGAGTTCGCCGGGGCCCGGCGCGAGCGTGAGGGGCCCGACCCCTATTACGGCGGCGCGCAGGGCTTCGAGAAGGTCCTGGACCTGATCGAGGATGCGGCGGACGGTTTCCTGTCGCACCTGCGGGAGCGGCACCACTTCTGAGGCATCCGGGTCCGGCCGGGGAGGTCCCGGCCGGATTCTGATGCACGCTGCAACTCGTCCGTGCGGCGCGCTGTGTGCTGAAGAAAGCCGGGGTGGCCTTGTTCAGCGCGTTCCTACTTCTCCTCGTCTGTCTCGGTGATCGTGACCGCGTCCTTGGTGGTGTCCGGGTCCTTCTCCGTTTTCGTGCTGCGGCTGCGACGGGCCGGCTTCTTGCGCGCGGGCTTTTCCGCCTCGGCGGTTGCCGCGCCAGTCGCCTCGCCGTTGCCGGCGTTGGGCGAGTCGCCCGCGTCGTCACCGGAACCGGGTTCGCCATCTGCCGCCTCAGCCGCGGGGGCCTTCTTCGCCGCGGAGCGAGGCTTGCGCGTCCGGCGCGGCCGCCTGGGCTTTGCCCGGGACGCTTCCTCCTCATTGGCCGGGGTTTCGGCGACGGCCTTGGTGCCTTCCCCGGGCCTGGGGACCTGCTCATCCCCGGCCGGGGGCTGTTGCGACATCGATTCAGCAGTCTCGCCCCGTTCCGCAGGTGGTTCTTCCGCCGGAGCTGATGCCCTGGACGAGCCGGCCGGCTGCGGAGCTGGTTCCGAGGCCGGCTCGGGCGGAACGGAGGAAGGCTTGCGCTCCGATTCCGCGTCGGCCACCGACTCGCGGGCGCCACCTTCGGCCGCGGGTTGCCCGGCGGTGGAAGCCTCCTTCCCCGGTCGGTCGTGCGGTGCCCGTCCGGCTGTCGGTCCAGACTGGACGGATTGGCCGGATTCGGTCGCGGCTCCAGGCCCGGTTGCCTCGGCCCCGGCTTCCGCAACGGCCGAGGCGGCCATGCGGGCAAGCGCCGCTCGGGCCTCTCGCTGACGCCTTTCCGCGGCATCTTTGGTGCCGGCGTCATCAGCACCATCCTGGGTCCCGGCCTCCTGTGTCACTGGAGCGGGCTTGCGCTCCGGTGCTTCGGTCCGGGGAGCGGCTTCGGCGTCCTTGTGCACAGGCTGGTCCGCCTTCCTCTCCTCGGTTGGGGGTGGTTCGGCGCCGCCAGTGGCGGCGGGTGCGCGGGGCGGCTTCGATTCCGAATCCTCTGCGGCAGATTTCGGGGCCGCCGGTGGAGCCTGCTGCGCGCCGGCGCCTTGTTCTTCGGTACCCCGAGCCGCCTCCGTTCCTTCAGCGCGGTTGCGGTTGCGCCGCCGACCGCCGCGGCGGGAACGTCGGCTGCGGGTGCGAGCGCCTTCGTCTTTTGCGCTCTCGTCAGCGTCCGTTGGGGATGCCTCGGCAGGCGTCTTGTCCGTTCCGGAAGATCCTGCGGTGTCGGGCTTTTCCGTGCCCGAGCGCTCGTCCGGGGCCTTGCCGGTGCCACCGGAGCCGGCGGTCTTGCGGGCCTTTCCAGCACCGGACGGCTTCGCCTCCGCCGAATCCTTGCGCGCGCCTCGTCCCCCGCGACGCCCCCCGCGGCGGCGATCCCCGTTGGACTGTTCCTCTTCGGAACGCCCGTGGCCACTGCGCGCGCGACGATCGGACGGGGACTTTGCGGTCTCCTCTTCCCGCTCGCGGGTCGTCGGTTCGCCTGCAGGTGCGGCGTCGGCCGGGAAGAGTGCCGCCCAGATCCGTGCAAAGAACCCCGGCTGTGCTACCGGCTGCGGTACGGGTATCGCTGTACGCGCGGATTCCGGGGCCGGACTCGGGGTCGGGGCCGGGGCCGGTGCCGATACCGGGATGTTCTGTACCAGTGGACGATCCGGACGGCCACGGCGTTCCAGTTCCGCGAGCTCCTCTGCCGTGTCGGCCTCTTCGACGAACTGGTAGGAGCTCTTGCCTGCCAGTTCATCCTCGCGTCCATCATCACGGATCCGGCGCACCGTATAGTGTGGTGTGAGGAGCTGCGTGCTCGGCAGAATGCTGATGTCCACATCGTGGCGGTCCTCGATGTCGGCCAGCGAGTCCCGTTTCTCGTTCAACAGGAAGGTCCCGACGTCGACCGGGACCTGGGCGAGCACCACACTGGTGCGTTCCTTCATCGCCTCTTCTTCGACAAGGCGCAGGATGGACAGGGCGAGGGATTCCACGCTCCGGATCTGGCCGTGGCCCTGGCAGCGTGGGCAAGTGATCTGACTCGATTCGCCCAGCGAGGAGCGCAGGCGCTGCCGGGACATCTCCAGCAGTCCGAAGCGGCTGATGCGGCCCACCTGGACCCGGGCCCGATCCATTTCCAGCGCCTTGCGCAGGCGCGTCTCCACTTCGCGCTGGTGCCGATTCGAACTCATGTCGATGAAGTCGATCACGATCAGGCCACCGAGATCGCGGGTCCGCAGCTGGCGGGCGACCTCTTCAGCCGCCTCCAGGTTGGTATGGAAGGCCGTCTCCTCGATGTCGCCGCCCTTGGTCGAACGCGCGGAGTTCACATCGATCGAGATCAGGGCCTCGGTGTGGTCAATGACCAGCGCGCCCCCGGAGGAGAGTGCCACGTTGCGGTCGAAGGCGCTCTCGATCTGACCTTCGATCTGGAAGCGGTTGAACAGCGGCACCGGGTCCGTGTAGTGGCGGAGCTTGCGCAGGCTGTTCGGCATCACACGCTCGACGAATTCCTGTGCCTGGCGATAGACGGTCTCGTCGTCGATCACCACCTCGCCGACGTCGTTGCGCATGTGATCCCGCAGCGCCCGGATAATGACGTTGCTTTCCTGGTGGATCAGCGCCGGAGCCTGCGCCTCGGACGAGGCCTCAAGGATGGCGGACCATAGGGACGTCATGTAGTCGAGGTCCCACTGCAGTTCCTCCGTGGTGCGTCCGACGCCTGCGGTGCGGGCGATTACGCCCATGCCCTCCGGGATCTTCAGGTCCGCCAGCGCCTCGCGCAGTTCAGCGCGGTCTTCTCCCTCAATGCGCCGCGATACACCGCCGGCACGGGGATTGTTCGGCATCAGCACCAGGTAGCGCCCGGCAAGGCTGATGTAGGTCGTCAGCGCCGCGCCCTTGTTGCCGCGCTCTTCCTTTTCCACCTGCACCAGCAGCTGCTGGCCGTCCTTCAGGAAATCGCGGATCGGCTTGTCGGTATCTTCGGGGGCACCGACCGCGGATCGTGCGATTTCCTTGAACGGCAGGAAGCCATGGCGCTCGGCGCCGAAGTTGACGAAGACGGCCTCAAGGCTTGGCTCTACCCGGGGGATCCGGGCCTTGTAGATGTTGGCTTTCCTGCGTTCGCGCGAGGGAAGTTCGATGTCAAGGTCGTAGAGGCGCTGGCCATCGACCATCGCCACACGCAGCTCTTCCGGCTGCGTGGCATTGATGAGAATCCGTTTCATGAAGTGAACTCGTCTGGGCGTCGCTGCCTTCCGCGGGCGAGCGCGCACGCGGGGCGCTCCGGGATGCGGATTCAGGCGCCAGCGCGCGACGGGGTGTGCCAACAGTTGGCAACAGCCCGCCCAGCAGCCAGGCTGGCACGAGGAACAGCGCCAGTAGTTGCGTGCTGGCGCGCTCCGGGGGAAGACAGGACTGGTTTATAAGAATAGGTATCACGATCGCTTGGAGCGAGGGCCGGTCGGCTTGTCGGACCATACCGGCGGGTGTACGAGGGAAGGCCGTATCGGGAAAAGCGCCGTTCCGGGCGACAATCTAGGGCAAAAACGTCTGACTGGCAAGCAAAAAATCAGCCGGCCCGCCCTGCGTCAAACGCGTGCAGGGCCGGCGTTTCCCGCCAGTGGCAGGGTTTTGGCGCTGCTCTTCGGGCTGGTGCTGTTACCGAACTTCCCGCATGGCCCGCCAGGGAAGCGCTGAATAAAGCCATCCTGGCTTTCTCAGCGCACGCTTCGCTGCAAATGTGATTTGCAGCTTGCTTCAGAAGCAACCACCTGCGGTGGTCGATTCTGGCGGCACTTCCGTGTGCCGCAGGGAAACGCCGATAAATCAGCGTTTCCCTAGTGGCCGGCGCCAGCGCCGACACGGCAGAGCCAGTCGGCCAGCGGCTCGTCGGTGGGTGCGCGCTGGCGCAGCATGTCGATGATCTGTTGCTGCGGACCGAAGCGGGTCACGTCGATGGAATGTGCCCGGCTCGTGTAGCCACGGTGCCTGCGCGACGGTGCCGCAAGCGGCAGCGGGCTCTCCCACTTCCGGTCCAGTTCATGGGCATCCATGGCCCAGACCCGCTGGATTTCAGCCATCTCCTCTCTGGTCAGAACCTCGCGGGCCGATGATGCCTCACCGGTGGCCGGGGACAGCTCCGCTGGAGGAGCTGGTGGCGCGGTAGCGTCGCTGGCGCCCGGCATCTGTTCGTGCAGCTGCAGCGACGCAGCCGGCTTCGCGGGAGTCAGGTCCGATGCAGCGACCAGTTTGCGCAGCCGCAACAGCATGGCGTCGTGCCCCGGTTCGCCCACCAGCCGCTCCAGTGCCCGCACCAGATCGATGGCCGGCTCACCACGCTGGTTCCAGTAGGTCTCGGCGACGGCATCGATCCAGGTGGCAATCCTGGCCGCTTCGCCGTCGCTTTCGAGCGCAGTCGGGATCTGCCCACGCAACCGCTCCAGAAGTGTGGCAAGGTCGGTCTCCGGCCCGGTGCCGGCAGCTGCGGTCACCGTGGTTTCCGCCGCGCTCCGGTCGGGTCGAGGACGGGCCAGGAGCGAGCGCAGGCGTCGCATCCAGGCCGCGGCGCTGGAAGCGGAACGTTCGGGGAGCCGGGCAAACGCCCGGTCGATGGCATCGGAAAGCCGGAGAAAGGTGCGTGCAGAAGGATCACTGCTGGGCAACAGCGCGACCGGACGCTGCAGCGTCGCCGCCGCACTGAGGCTCTCGTCGCGCGGGACGAAGCCGAGCAGTCGCAGGCTGGCGCCGCTTTGTGCCGCCACGAGGCTGCTGAAGCGGTTGAAGACCTCCCAGGCCTCGTTCTGGTTGGCGACGCGGTTCACCAGTACCTGGTAGCTCCCTTTGCGCTCATTCTCGAGTTGCTGCACGAGTTCGCCAGTGTCGGCGAGACAGGCGGAGTCCGGCGTCAGGACGAGCAGGATCAGGTCCGCGGAGGCGATGAAGGCGGCCGATGCCCCGCCGCCGGCAGCCGTGTCCAGCAGGAAGCAGTCGCACTGTTCGACCAGGGTGCCGATCTCGTTTTCGAGATAGCGCTCCTGCTCTGGTGTGAACGGGCCGTGGCGTCCCAGGGTTCCCGCGGCAGGGAGGATTCTGAGGCCATGCTGGCTTTCGAGCATGATGCCGGAGAGCGGGTATTGCTCGACCAGCGCCTGTTCGAGCTTGTGCCGTGGTTGCAGTCCGAGCAGGAACAGCACGTTTCCGGGGCCGGAGTCGAAGTCCCAGATGCAGACTCGGCAATCGGTTTTGGCGAGCGTCAGGCCAAGGTTGGCCACGACGCTCGACTTGCCCACACCGTCCTTGCCGCTAACGACGGCGACCACGGGCGGGGCGCCCCGCCCGGGGGGGATCTGTCGGTCTTCGTCGGTTGGGGCCATGGCGCTGCCCTGGGCCAGTCGATGGAAATCTTCCGCGCACCGCGCGCTTGAGGAAACCCAAAGGTTCCATTTCCTCTTCATAAACGCTAGCAGATTGGCCCGGGTTTCTCCATGCGGATCGAAGGAAAGGTGCCCAGGCGGGTACTTGCGGAAGCCGGACGGCAGGGGCGGCAAGCCGTGGACAAAGCCGGCCTATCGGACAACCGGGCGTCAACACCGGCGCTTGCGTATATACTCCACGCGAAAAGCCTGCGGGTCTGCGACTCGTGGTGAACGCGGTCCCCGTATCCTGAGGGAATCCGGGTGAGCCGTACAAGATCGGGGGGGCGTGATGGTTGCGCAACGAAGCTGCATGAATCCGGTGCCGGGTCTGCCCGAGGTCCTCGTGGCAATCCTGGACGGGGTGCAGCGCACGGGGATTGCGGAAGCAGAGATTGCGGGCTGGATCCAGCGGGATCCCGGCCTCGCGCTCGCGGTGCTGTCTGCTGCCCGCGCCGAACCCGCCGCCCCTGCCGACGTCTGCCTCAGCCTCGAGGACGCCATTGCAGTGCTGGGGTTGGACGCGGCGCGTGCCCTCGTGCTGTCTTCCGCTTCGCAGCAGTTCTTCGAACCGCCGCCGGCGGCAATGTTCGGCGCATTGCAGCGGGCGTGGCGGCTCGCGATGCGCGCGGCCGACCTTGCTCAGGTGCTCGCGACCCTGACCCGCTATAGGAATCCGGAACAGGCACGGATCTGCGGGCTGCTGCTGGGCGCGGGCCCCATGCAGCTGGTTGCGCGTCACCAGCCCGGGTATCTGGCGGTGCTGGACGCGCAGCCCGACCCGCCCGGGCTGCTGGAGGCCGAGCGCAGCCGCTTCGGGACGGACCGGGTCGAACTCGGCGTCCGGGCGGCACAGTCCTGGTGTCCGGGTGGCTTTGCGGTCGACGCGCTGCAATACCAGTACGCGCCATTGGATGAGGTCGGCGATGCCCAGCATCTGGTGAAGATCGTGAATCTGGCCAGCCGCCTCGCGACGGACAGCGAGTCCGGGGACGCTGGCATTCACGCAGCCGGGACGCTGTTCGGGCTCGAGCCGGACCTGACGCGTGCGCTGCGCCAGCGGGTGGCCGCCGATATCGACCGGCTCGCCGTTTCACTCGGGGTCCCGGATGCCGATCCCGAAGTGGCCGTGGCCGATGCCTACCGCGCACTGGGTCGGCGTCTGGACCTGGCCGGGCGGTTGATCCAGTGCCGCTCGGAATTGCTCGAGGCCCGGGGCGCGACGGGGATACGGTCCGCGGTTCGTGCCGGCGCGAGGAGTCTGCTGGGGGTCGAAAGGAGCCTGCTCTTCACCGCAGACAGTGACGGTAACCACCTGAGCGCCTGGCTCGACGATGACGCCGCGCCGACCTTCGTTCTGAAGGTTGCCCCGGGTCGCAGTCTAATCGCGGACGCGCTGCTGGACGGCGTTGCCCGGGAGGGTGCGGGGACATCCGTCGTCGAACGGCAACTGGCCGGCGTGCTGGGGGCCGATCGGCTCTGGTGCCTTCCGCTGGTGCATGATGCGGCGATGCTCGGCGTCCTGGTGCTCGGTGTCGATCGCGATGCTGGTGCGTGTTCGGACGATCGGGAGACAGTGGGCGATGCCCTCGCCGGATTGATTGCTGCGACGCTGTCGGCTCGAGCCGCGGATTCAGCGGCGGAAGGATCCGGCGTTGCGGGCGCCGGAACCGGGGAGCGGGAACGTCTTCGCTTCGAGATTTCGACACCGCTGACCGTGATCCACAATCACCTGGAGATGTTGCGGACACGGATCGGAACGGACGACGCCGCAAGGGGCAGTCTGGAGCGCATCCGGTATGAGACGGTACGCATCGAGGAAGTACTCGCAGCTCCGATCGGCAACGAGGCGTCCTCGCCCGCCGGTGCCCCGCTCAACGAGTCGGTGCAGGAGGTCGTCTCCGCGCTCGAGGCGAGCCTGCTCGCCCCGGTCGGCATTGGTGTTGCGCTCGATCTCGATCGTCGCGAGCCACGCGTGGCGGCTGCTGCCGGCGACATTCAGGCGCTGCTGCGCCACCTGTTGGTGCACGCGGCGGAGACGCGGGAACCAGGAGGCGAGGTTCTCATCGCAACCCGGGGCGGGGTCAGCGTTAACGGACAGGAATATGTACAGTTGGAATTGAGGGACAATGGGCCAGGGCGACTCGACGCAACCAGCGCCGGGCTCCCGGGGTCTGCGTCCGACGCTCGAGGAGCCGCGCAGGCGGAGCAGGCGCTGGCCCGGGTCCGAGAGCTGACGGATGCGATGGGGGTTACCATGATCAGTACCAGTGACCGATCCGGCACCCGGTTTCAATTTCTTTTTCCCGGGAAGCCGACCGAGGACGCGATGCGCAAGCGGCAGGGGGACGCATGATCGGTTTCGACGACGCCGTCGAACCGCGCTCGGAGGTCCGCATTCTGCTGTCGGACGACGATCCGCGCATGCTGGAGAGCCTGCGCGGCCTGTTGAGCATGCACAAATACGAGGTCGATACCGCCGCGGGTGGCCGGCAGGCGCTGGAAAAACTCACGCGGGAACGGTACGACGTGCTGCTCCTCGACCTCGCGATGCCGGAGGTCGACGGTCACGAGGTCATGCGCGTGATGAACGAGCGCAACATGGCGGTCACGACCATCGTGGTCAGCGGCAACGCCTCGCTCGACGGCATCGCTGCTGCGCTTCGGGCGGGTGCCTACGACTACCTGAAGAAACCCTATGTCCCGGAGGAACTGCTGGCGACGGTGAACAATGCGGTGCGCAAGAAGCGGCTGGAGGAAAGCCACAAGGTGATCCAGGTGCGTCTCAACCGCTCGGAGCGCCTGCATCGCCTGATCGTGAATCACTCACCGGACATCGTTTACATCCTCGATGACCACGGGCGCTTCAGTTTCCTGAACGCGACAGTGGGCAAACTCCTCGGCTACACGCCCGACGAACTGCTCGGTGTCTCCCTGCTCGATATCATGGAGGAGGATCAACAGGAAAAGGGGCGGTACTTTCTGGAGCAGGCCAGGCATCCCTACGACGAGGTGCGCTCCGTGGAGGTGGCGCTGCGGCCGAAGTTCCCGGGACGCTCGCGCAGGCATTTCGAGCTGGTGATCTGGCCGATGCTGGACGACGAGACCCCCTACCACGACGGCGGCCGCTATCACACCTACGGGACCGCGCGCGACATCACCGAGCGCATGGAGGCGGAGGAATTCATCAGCTTTCAGGCCTATCACGACCTGCTGACCCGCCTTCCGAACCGCGCACTCTTCAAAGACCGGCTGAGTATCGCGCTGACCCAGGCAGCGCGCGAGGGACACCAGCTCGCGGTGATGTTCATCGATCTCGACCGGTTCAAGGTGATCAACGACTCCCTCGGGCACACCGTCGGGGACCGCCTGCTGCAGGCCGTCAGCGAGCGCCTGCTGAACTGCGTGCGCAAGGGCGACACGCTCTCCCGCTTCGGCGGCGACGAGTTCACGCTGCTGCTCCCGGAAGTTCGGGACTGGGAATCCGCAGCACAGGTGGCGGACAAGATCCTCGCCAGCATCCGCGCACCGTTCAAGCTGGATGGCCACGAGATCTTCGTCGGGTCCAGTATCGGTATCGCGATGTTTCCGTCTGCCGGTACCAGCATGGACGCACTGATCAAGAACGCCGACATCGCCATGTACCGCGTGAAGAACACCGGCCGGGACGGATTCCAGCTCTACACCCCGGACATGGCGGGTGCCACCCAGCGCCTGCAGCTCGAACAGGAAATGCACCGCGGTTTGGCCCGCGACGAGTTCTTCGTCGTGTATCAGGCGCAGGTGCATGCCGAACGCGGTGACCTGGTCGGCGTCGAGGCGCTGGTACGCTGGAGACACCCGAAGCTTGGCTGTCTTGAACCGGCGGAGTTCATCTCCATTGCCGAGGAAAGCCGGCTGATCGTCGAACTCGATCGCAACACGCTGCAACGTGCGGCCCGGGAGCTGACCGAGCACCGTCGGCGCTTCGGCAACGAGCTCCGGCTTTCGGTCAACGTCTCGCCCGTGATGGTTTCCCGTGAGGACTTCGTTGAAAGCGTGCTCGAAACCTTGCGGCAGGAAGACTTTCCGCCGCGACTCCTGGAGATCGAGATTACGGAAAATCTGCTGCTGAACGATCGCCAGGACGTGATCGAAAAACTGCATCAGCTGAGCGACGCGGGCGTACATATCGCGATCGACGACTTCGGAACCGGCTATTCCTCGCTGAGTTACCTGCAGAAACTGCCGATCCACACCCTGAAGATCGATCGCAGCTTCCCCCGACACATCCGGAGTTGCGAGGAAGGGGCCTGTCTGGTCAATGCCATTGTCGCAATGGCGCAGGGCCTGCAGATGGAGATCGTGGTTGAGGGCGTGGAGACCGAGGTGCAGCTCGAATACCTGAAATCTCTCGGGTGCAAGGTGATCCAGGGTTTTCTGTACGGCGAACCCGATGCGCTGGACGCGGTCTGGAACCAGGCGATAAGCCGGACCCGGGGAGCCAGTGCGTCCGGCCTGTGAGGATGCCGCAGGCCTGCCGACGCCGTGACTGCATGGTGCCGCGGGTTCTGCCGGGACCGAGAATCCGCTAGCATTTTGCCATGGCAAAACCGCATGGCCCGACTGTCCTGAGCGTTCCCGCCGTCGCGGAGGGTCAGCGGCTCGACAACTTTCTGCTGCGGGCGCTGAAAGGCGTGCCCCGCAGCCTGATCTATCGGCTCGTACGCAAGGGCGCCATTCGTGTGAACGGGCGCCGCGTCCGGGTGGAGCGCCGGGTCTCGGGAGGGGACGAGGTGCGGATTCCCGCGCTGGACCGGCCCGGCGATCCCGATGCCGGGGCAACGACCCGTGTCCCGGACGGCGTGTTGCGGAGTCTGCGCACGGCGATCATCCATGAGGACGACGACTATCTGGTGCTGGACAAGCCCGCCGGTCTGGCGGTGCATGGAGGCAGCGGGCTGTCCTTCGGTATCATCGAGGCCGCCCGCCTGCTGCGGCCGGCGGCGCAACTGGAACTGGGCCACCGGCTGGACCGGGAGACCAGCGGCTGTCTGGTGCTCACGAAGAGCCGGCGCGGGCTGCAGACCTTCCACGAGGCGTTGCGCAGCGGGCGCGTCGCCAAACGCTATCTCGCGCTGGTGGCCGGACGCTGGCAGGGTCCGCCGCAACGCTGCGATCTGCCGATCACTCAGGAACGGGACGGTTCGGGGCGCAAACGCATGCGTGCGGTGCAACAGTCGAACGGCGATGTCGCGCGATCCGCGAGCAGCCTCTTCACGCCGGTGGAGGCGTTCGGCCGCTTCACGCTGATGGAAGTCGACATCGGCACCGGCAGGACGCACCAGATACGGGCCCATGGCCAGGCACTCGGCCACCCGGTCGCCGGCGATCACGACTACGGCGACGCGGAGGCCAACCGGACTGCCCGGGCCGCGGGCCTGCAGCGCATGTTTCTGCACGCGCAGGCGATCCGCTTTCCGGACTGGCGCGACGAGGAGCGGCTCTTTTCCGCCCCCCTCCCGGAGGATCTGCAACGCGTGCTTCAGGCCCTTGCGGAGACCACACGGTGATCCCGCGGACGCAACCGGATGCGCTGGCGCTTGTCGCCTTCGACTGGGACGGGACCCTGATCGACTCGATCGCTCGCATCGTGCGCTGCCTGCACCTCGCCATCGACGAAATCGGCGCCGAACCCCGTAACGATGCACAGCTCCGGGATATCATCGGGCTCGGCGTGCGTCAGGCCACGGAAGAACTGTACCCGGGTGCCGACGAGGCCTTCATGCGGGACCTGACTCGTGCCTACCGCGAACACTACCTGGAACGGGACAGCACGCCGACACCGTTGTATCCCGATGCCGAGCCAACGCTGCGGACGCTCGCCGAGCGCGGTTTTCTGCTCGCCGTGGCCACGGGCAAGTCGCGGCGCGGTCTGGACGAGGCGCTGGAGGTCAGCGGGCTGGCCGGATACTTCGACGCCACCGTTACTGCCGACGAACATCCGAGCAAACCGCATCCCGGCATGCTCTCCCACCTGCTCGAGCGGCTGGGGGTCGATCGCCGGGATGCGGTGATGGTCGGTGACAGCGCCTACGATCTCTTGATGGCCCGCAGCCTCCGGGTTCTGGGCGTGGGAATCACCCAGGGGGCGCACGATGT
>PWRV01000269.1 GCA_003563455.1 Thioalkalivibrio sp. | reverse complement strand
GCTGCAAACACGGCCGAGGCGTTAGCTTAAATCCGGGCCATTTCTGTCTTGACCATGGGGTCCACTTTAGGAACCCGGCGAGGGTCTGGATGCGCAGCAATGGGCTGAACACGAGTTCGGGGGTGCGCCCCTGGGGGACAAGCGATTGACGAAACGACTGGTGGACAGCGCCCAACGCCAGGGGGAGGATCCGCTGCGTGCCTTTACCGCGGTGGCCCGCGACGACTGGGCGGCGGTGAAGGGCTACTACCGGTTGATCGACCAGCCGGAGGACTCCGAGGTGACGCCGGAGCACATCCTGGCGCCACATCGGGCGCGCACGCAGCGCCGGATGCAGGCGCAGGCTACGGTACTGTGCCTGCAGGATGGCACCGATCTGAACTTCACCACCCGCCCGCAGACGCGCGGTATCGGGGTGATTGGCCGCAACCAGACCGGTGCCGAGAGTCTGGGGCTGCATCCTCGGAGCAACCTCGGGTCAGGCAGTGCAGGTTCTACTGAAATATCCTGCTCAAATGGCAGAGGCCGACTGGCGCGACGCTCAGATCATCCTTGAAAGCCTCGAGTTCGAGGAAGAGCTGCTTCCCCTGACATCCTCGAATCTCCCGGAGGTCGCGGGGCACGCTGGATTCTGGAAGAGCGTAGGTTTCATGTCGATGCCGATGATGGCGAAGATGCGTTGTTGAGGAAGCCGCTCGGTGAACCCGGCTTCGCGCGAGGCGGTGGATTCCACAGTGAAGCTTGTCCGGCCTCGGGTTCAGAGGAGTCGGCGCCGGTCGTCTTTGAGACTCGCTCGGCGCAGACGCCGGCACAGACCTCAAACCTGCCGTTCGACCGGGAGCCAGGACTCGGTGGGTCGGACCCACGCAAGTGACTAGGGTAAAAGGAAAAAAGGCCGAAAGACCAGCGTGCTGGCCCGGAAACGCCTGCCGAAGCGCTCTGGGGCGAGAACCCAGAGCGCCTTGCTGAGCGCTATGGTCTGGACCCCACCGACGTGGCCCGCTGGCAGGCGCGCCTGGAGGCGGGGGCGGCGAGCCTTTCCCCCGCATGCCCCGCTGCCGGCCGAGGACCCGGCCACCGGCGAGCTGTCTGGGTTCGGCTCCGTCAGCCGGGATCTTACCGTGGCGAAGCGCGCCGAGGCAGCCCTGCGGGCGAGCGAGGCCAAACTCTCGGCGGTGATCGAGGCCCTGCCGGTGGGGGTTGGCGTCACCGATGCCAGTGGGCGGGTCCTGTCAATCGGGTGCTATGATCCGCCTTCAAAATAGATGGCCAGGGGGTCGACCATGGAACTGCTGATCGGGCTGGGCGTCATCGTCGCCCTGGTGTTCTTCGTCTTCAGGATCTACAACGGGCTGGTGTTGGCCCGGAACCAGTACAAGAACGCGTTCGCGCAGATCGACGTGCAGCTCACCCGACGCCACGACCTTATTCCGAACCTGGTCGAGACCGCCAAGGGCTACATGTCGCACGAGCGCGAGACCCTGGAGGCCGTGGTGCAGGCCCGCAACGCAGCGGTCAGCGGCCTGAAGGCGGCGGCGGCCGATCCGGGCAATCCCGATGCCATGAAGGAACTCGGCGGGGCGGAGAACCAGCTCACCCAGACCCTGGGCCGACTGTTCGCGCTGTCCGAGTCCTACCCGGACCTGAAGGCTAGCCAGAACATGATGCAGCTGTCGGAGGAACTCACGAGTACCGAGAATCGGGTGGCCTTCGCGCGGCAGGCATACAACGATGCCGTGATGGCCTACAACAACAAGCGCGAGGTCGTCCCCAACAACTTCATCGCCGGCATGTTCAATTTCGGCCCGGCACAACTGCTGGAGATCGAGGACAAGACCATGCGCGAGGCGCCGAAGGTGACCTTCGGCTGAGGCCCGGGGCTGACGGCGCGGGATTGGGGCGATGGATTTCTTCGGCGAGCAGCGCCGCGCGCTCGGGCAGTCCAAGCGCCTGGTGATGCTGTTCGCGATCGCGGTCGCGCTGATCGTGGCCGTGGTCTCCGGCATCGTGACTCTGGGCTGGATTGCATTCTCCGAGGGCGAGCCCATGGCCCGGGGTCCGACTCCCGGCGAGGTGATCCCGGTCGCCGTCATCGCCGGCCTGATCACACTCGCGGTGATCGCGCTGGCCAGTTGGACGCGCACCAGCCGCCTGCGCCAGGGCGGCGGCGTGGGGGCGCAGCAGCTCGGCGGCAGCCTGATCCCCCCCGACACCACCAACCCCAGTTACCGCCGCCTGCGCAACGTGGTCGAGGAGATGGCCATCGCCTCCGGCATCCCGGTACCCGAGATCTATGTGCTCGAACAGGAACCCGGGATCAACGCCTTTGCCGCCGGGTACACGCCCTCCGATGCGGCCATCGGTGTCACCCGCGGCTGTCTCGAGCAACTGAACCGGTCGGAACTGCAGGGGGTGATCGCGCACGAGTTCAGCCACATTCTCAACGGCGACATGCGCCTGAACATTCGCCTGATGGGGCTGCTGTTCGGCATCCTGATGCTCTCGATCCTGGCCCGCACGGTGATGCACGGAGCACGCGGGGGTCGCGACAGCCGCGGCGCGGCGCCGATCCTGATCATGGCATTGGCGGTGGCGATGGTCGGTTCCATCGGCGTGCTCTTCGGCCGGCTGATCAAGGCCGGGCTGTCGCGCCAGCGGGAATACCTGGCGGACGCCTCGGCCGTGCAGTTTACGCGGGACAACGCGGCGGTGGCCGGTGCGCTGAAGAAGATCGCCATTACCGCGCAGGGATCACAATTGGCGGTAGCCGACGGCGAGGAGATCAGCCATATGCTGTTTGGCGACGGCGTCGGCTACTCCCGCCTGTTCGCGACGCATCCACCGTTGATGGATCGTATCCAGCGCCTGGACCCTGCCTTTCAGCCCGAGCAGCTCCAGGATCTCGCGGTGCAGTGGCAGCGGCGCCGAAAGGCCGAGCAGGAAGCCGAGGAAGCGGCGGAGTTGCAGGAGGCCCGCGATCGCTTTCCCGACGGGCTGGGATCTCTTCCGGGAACCGAGGCGCTGCCCGGCGGCGCCGTCGGTGGGGTGCTTGCGGGGGCGGTCCTTGCCGGGGGCGCTGCCTCCGGTTCCACCACGTCGGCGGGGGAGGGTGGTAGCGCTGGGAGTGGCCCACCAACGGACACGCGGGGTTCGTCCGTGGCCCGGCATGTCGCCAATCCCAGCCTCGATCACGTTCGCTACGCGGAGTTGCTCCGCGCCGATCTTCCGGAAGCGCTGGCGGATGCCGCGCACATGCACGACCATTCGATCGACCTCGTGCTGGCGGTACTGGTCGATG
>PWRV01000314.1 GCA_003563455.1 Thioalkalivibrio sp. | reverse complement strand
CGGGGGCCAGGATCACCTCGACGAACTGACGGCTGACGATCGCCTGCGCGGTGTCGCCGTCGAGCGGTCGGTTGAAGGCGATGATACCGCCGAAGGCGGAGGTCGGATCGGTCTGGAAGGCGCGCTCGTAGGCCATCAGCGGGCTTTGCGCGAGTGCGACGCCACAGGGGTTCGCGTGCTTCACGATCACGCAGGCCGGCTCGTCGAACTGGCGCACGCAATCCCAGGCCGCGTCCGCGTCGGCGAGGTTGTTGTAGCTCAGCGCCTTGCCCTGCAGCTGGCGGAAGCTCGCGAGCGTACCGGGTGCGGGTTCGATCTCGCGGTAGAAGGCGGCGGCCTGATGCGGATTCTCGCCGTAGCGCAGGTCGGCCACCTTGGAGTAGCCGAGATTCATCTGTCCGGGAAAACCGGCGACCTCGCCGGCGTCGTTCAGCGCCGACAGGTAGTTGCTGATCGCCGCGTCGTAGCGCGCGACGTGATCGAAGGCGGCGACCGCGAGGCGGAAGCGCTGTTCCGCGGACACGCCGCCGGCCTCCAGGGCCCGGGCGATCTCAGGGTACTGCACGGGATCGGTGGCCACGGCCACGTCGCGGAGGTTCTTCGCCGCCGCGCGCAGCATCGCGGGCCCGCCGATGTCGATGTTCTCGATCGCCTCCTCGAGCGTGCATCCCGGCCGCGCCACCGTGGCCTCGAAGGGGTAGAGGTTCACCACCAGCAGGTCGATCGGCGCGATGCCCTGCTCGGCCATCACCGCGTCGTCGGTGCCGCGCCGGCCGAGCAGGCCGCCGTGGATCTTTGGGTGCAGTGTTTTCACGCGCCCATCCATGATCTCCGGGAATCCGGTGTGCCCGGATACCTCGGTGACCTGCAGCCCGTGCTCGGTCAGCAGCCTCGCCGTGCCGCCGGTCGACAGCAGCTCGGCACCCTGCGCCTGCAGCGCGCGCGCCAGCTCGACCAGGCCGGTTTTGTCGGAGACCGATAGCAGCGCGCGGCGGATGGGTCGGGAATCGGACATTCGAGGTCCCCTGTGCCGAAAAGCCTGCAAGTATAACGGACTGGGCGGGTCTGCGGGGTCGGGTTGCCGTGCCGGGCAGCCCGGCGGGTCGCTGTGCCCGTACCCCGCGCAGGCGGAGCCGGGCAGAGGATACGAAGGGCCGTGATTTCCCACCGCCGGTCCTCCAATCCGCTCCGCGTCTGCACCCGTTTCCCACCATCCCGCGGAAAATGGCCTTGAAATCGTCACGAGAAAGCTTCAGGGTAATTAAAGCGTTTCGCCGCCCTCGGCGATATTCGGGGTGGGGAACGCATTTCCGGTGCCGGCCGAACTCCAAAACATCGCTTCCCCCGGCACCTACGCCCCCCTCCCGGGGGCTGATCCAGGGCGCGGCCGCAGCGGCTGCGCGCCGACCGGGTCGCCAGCAGCGCGCCCGGGACGACCTCCGCGAAGCGGGAGTCGATCAGGCCGGGTTCAGTGTTCGTGTCGAGCCTGCAGGGGATTCCCCGGCCTACGGCGTGGCGTATCTGTCCATTTCGCCATTCGTCACTGCCGGACCGCGGTCCGGCCCGAAGCATGGCGCACAGCGCCCCTTTGCCAGCGAGGAGCAGCATGTCAGCGAAAATACAGCAGGATTTCGGCGATACACCCATCGAGCGCCGCGACACCGATAACTACCGTGCCGAATACGTCACGTCCTTCGTGGACAAGTGGGACGAATTGATCGACTGGGACAGCCGGGCGAGCAGCGAAGGCGACTTCTTCATCCAGGTTCTGAAGGATCGCGGCGCAAAGCGGGTGCTGGACGTGGCCGCCGGCACCGGCTTCCACTCCGTGCAGCTCGTCGAGGCCGGGTTCGACGTGGTCACCGCCGACGGCAGCCCGGAGATGCTGGCGAAGGCCTTCGAGAACGGGCGCAAGCGGGGGCACATCCTGCGGACCACCCAGGCCGACTGGCGCTGGCTGAACCGGGACATCTACGGCCGCTATGACGCGGTGGTGTGCCTCGGCAATTCCTTCACCCACCTGTTTCGGGAAAACGATCGCCGCAAGGCGCTGGCCGAGTTCTACTCCGCGCTGAACCACGACGGTGTCCTGATTCTCGATCAGCGCAACTACGACGCGATCCTCGACCACGGCTATTCCAGCAGCCACACCTACTACTACTGCGGCGACAACGTGTCGGTGGCCCCGGAACACGTCGACGAGGGGCTCGCCCGGTTCCAGTACTCGTTCCCCGACAAGTCCGTGTACCACCTCAACATGTTCCCGCTGCGCAAGGCGTACGTGCGCCGGCTGATGCGCGAGGTGGGTTTCCAGACCATCAACACCTACGGCGACTTCAAGGAGACCTACCACGAGACGGAGCCGGACTTCTTCATTCACGTCGCCGACAAGCGTTATGCAGAGGAGATCGAATGATGCAGAACTATTCCAGCCCCGTCGCGACCGCGCGCGATTATTACAACAGCCCGGATGCCGATAACTTCTATCACAGCATCTGGGGCGGTGAGGACATCCACATCGGCCTGTACGAGCACGATCGCGAACCGATCGTCGACGCGAGCCGCCGCACCGTGGCGCACATGGCCGATCTGCTCGGCGAGCCGAAGCCCGAGTGGCGGGTGCTCGACCTCGGTGCGGGTTACGGTGGGTCCGCGCGCTATTTGGCCGACAACCACGGATGCCGGGTCACCGCACTGAACCTGAGCGAGGTGGAGAACGAGCGCAACCGTTCGATCAACAAGGCGCGCGGGCTCGACTCGCTGATCGAGGTCATCGACGGCAGTTTCGAGAGTGTGCCCGCACCCGATGGCGAATTCGATGTGGTCTGGTCCCAGGATGCCTTTCTGCACAGCGGCGAGCGGGAACAGGTGATGCGGGAGGCGGTCCGGGTGCTGAAACCCGGCGGGGTCCTGATCTTCACCGACCCGATGGCGGACGACGCCTGCCCCGAGGGGGTGCTCGACCCGATTCTTGAGCGTATCCACCTCGACAGCCTGGGGTCGCCGGGTTTCTATCAGCAGACGGCGGGGGATCTCGGGCTCAAGCCGATCGGCTTCGAAGACCACACCCACCAGCTGCCACGGCACTACGGCCGCGTGCGCGAGGAACTGGAATCCCGCGAGACGGATCTTGCCAGCCAGATCTCGCCGGACTACATCGAGCGCATGAAGAAGGGCCTCGGACACTGGGTGGACGGCGGTCAGGCCGGCCACCTCGCCTGGGGCATCTTCCGCTTCCGCAAGGCCGCCTGACCCGGAACGTTCGCCGGCCGGTCAGCCTCCCGGATCGACGGGGAGGCCGCGACCGGAACCATGAACGGAACCGTTTTCAGGCCGCCGGCCCGGGCCCGTCAGGGGCGTCGGACGGTGTCGCTTCGCTCTGCGAGCTTGCCGGTCATTGCGATTCGAACCGCAGCTCTTTCACGTCAACGACCTTTCAACAAGGAGTCCCACTCCCCATGAGCAAACGCTACCTCTTTACCTCCGAATCCGTGTCCGAGGGCCACCCGGACAAGATATGCGACCAGGTCTCCGATGCGATCCTGGACGCCTACCTCGCCGAGGACCCCAAGGCCCGCGTGGCCGCCGAGACCTTCACCACGACCGGCCTGGTGCTGGTGGGTGGCGAGGTGAAGTCCAGCGCCCGGGTCGAGATCGAGGACATCGTCCGTGACGTGGTCCGGGACATCGGGTACGACAGCTCCGACAAGGGCTTCGATTACGAAACCTGCTCCGTCGCGGTCACGCTGGGCAAGCAGTCGGCCGACATCAACCAGGGTGTCGACCGCCAGCGCCCGGAAGAGCAGGGCGCCGGCGACCAGGGGCTGATGTTCGGATACGCGTGCAACGAGACCGACGTGCTGATGCCGGCCCCGATCCACTTCGCCCACCGCCTGGTGCGGCGTCAGGCGGAGGGGCGCAAGAACGGCACGCTGCCCTGGCTGCGCCCCGACGCGAAGAGCCAGATCAGCTTCCGCTACGAGAACAACCGGGCGGTCGCCGCCGACGCGGTGGTGCTTTCCACTCAGCACGCACCGGAGATCGAGCAGAAGACGCTGGTCGAGGCGGTGATGGAGGAGATCATCAAACCGGTGCTGGGTCAGGAGTGGCTGCATGAAGACACCCGCTTCCACATCAACCCGACCGGCCGTTTTGTCACCGGCGGACCGATGGGCGACTGCGGCCTGACCGGGCGCAAGATCATCGTCGACACCTACGGTGGCATGGCGCGTCACGGCGGCGGCGCCTTCTCCGGCAAGGATCCGTCCAAGGTCGACCGTTCCGCGGCCTATGCCTGCCGCTACGTGGCCAAGAACATCGTCGCGGCGGGGCTGGCCGAGCGCTGCGAGGTGCAGGTGTCCTACGCGATCGGCGTGGCCGAGCCGACCTCGATCGCGGTTGAGACCTTCGGCACCGGCAAGGTCGACGAGAGCCAGCTGACCGCCCTGGTGCGCAAGCACTTCGATCTGCGCCCCTACGGCATCCTGAAGATGCTGGACCTGGAGCGGCCGATCTACCGCCCCACCGCAGCCTACGGTCACCTCGGGCGGGAGGATCTGGATCTGTCCTGGGAACGCACCGACAAGGCGCAGGCCCTGGCCGACGATGCCGGCGTGAGCCCCCGCAAGGCCTCGGCCTGACGGTTCGTGCGGCATCCGGCACGGTTCCCATCCGGCACGGTTCCGGAAGCCGACCCGTCTCGTGGCGCCTGCACGTTGGCTGACTGTGGCCGGCCACGGTGGCTGCCGGCACGGCGGGAACGGCGGTTTGCTGACGCCGGGAGGCGGGTCTTCGCGCCCGCGCCCCGGCCCGAAGTCAGCGCCGCGTCGGAGCTGGTTCAACCCGGATCGAGTCGCTGCCAGCCGCCGCCGATCAGGCCCTCCACCGGCCGGAAACGGGTTTTGTAGCCCATCTTGTCGGACCCGGGGATCCAGTAGCCGAGGTACAGGTGCGGGAGTGTCCGGCATCGCGTCTCCTCGATCTGGTTCAGGATCGCGAAGGTCCCGAGACTGCGCTCCGGGAGGTCGGGGTCGAAGAAGGTGTACATCGCCGAAAGGCCCTGGGGCGTCTGATCGGTGACCGCGACGGCCAGCAGTATCGGTCCGCGCCGGAACTCGATCAGCAGCACGCCGCAGTTGCGGTCGCTGAGCATGCCGGCGTAGTCGGCGCGGGTGGTGTCTTCCATGCCCCCGCCCGCGTGCCGGCTGACGAGATAGCGCCGCAGCAACCGCACGTGCTCGTCGAGATCAGGCTGCGTCACGACGCGGGCATCGAGATCGGCGTTGCGCCGCAGGCAGCGGCGCTGCACCCGGCTCGGCCGGAATGCGTGCACGGGGATGCGCACCGGAACGCAGGCATTGCAGCGGGGACACTGGTGGCGGTAGACGAACTGACCGCTGCGCCGGAAACCCCGCGCCAGCAGTTGGCCGTAATGATGGTCCTCCAGGCTGATCGCCGGGTCGACGAGCACCGTCTGCATCTCCCGGTCCTCGAGATAGGGACAGGGCTGCGGCGCGGTCATGTACCAGTTGATGGGGCTGCTCTGCATCGGCCTATCGTGACAGCTCCGGACGTCGGCGGAAAAGTGGGCCGACGGAACCCCGGGAGACGGACCTCCGGGTCGCCGCGCCCGGCCGCCCTCCGCAAGCACCCGAAGCCAGGGGGCTTAGCTGGGGCGTCCGGGGGCTTGTGGTATTTTTCGCGTACTTTTAAAAGGTTTTGGTTGTGATGACAACGAGCAAAGAGCAGATCGAAAAGGCCCTCGCCGAGCGCATCCTGATACTGGATGGCGCGATGGGAACGATGATCCAGGAATACCGCCTGGAGGAGGCCGACTACCGAGGGGACCGCTTCGCCGACTGGGCCAGCGACCTGAAGGGCAACAATGACCTGCTGACGCTGACCCGCCCGGACGTGATCAAGGCGATTCACGGCGACTACCTCGCGGCCGGTGCCGACATCATCGAGACCAACACCTTCAACGGCACCCGCATCGCGATGGCGGACTACGCGATGGAGGATCTGGTGCCGGAACTCAACCGGGAGGCCGCGCGTCTCGCGCGCACCGCCGCTGACGAGTGGAGCGCGAAGACGCCGGAGCGGCCGCGCTTCGTCGCCGGCGTGCTCGGGCCGACCAACCGGACCGCCAGCATCTCCCCGGACGTGAACGACCCGGGCTACCGCAACGTCGACTTCGACACCCTGGTCGCGAACTACCGCGAGTCAGCCATGGCGCTGATCGAGGGCGGCGCGGACCTGCTGCTGATCGAGACCGTGTTCGACACGCTGAACGCGAAGGCCGCTGTGTTCGCGCTGGAGACGCTGTTCGAGGAGACCGGACAGCGCGTGCCGGTGATGATCTCCGGCACGATCACCGATGCCTCCGGACGCACGCTATCCGGACAGACCACCGAGGCCTTCTGGAACAGCCTGCGCCACGCACGGCCGGTGTCCTTCGGCCTGAACTGCGCCCTGGGTGCGAAGGAACTGCGCCAGTACGTGGAGGAACTCTCGAAGCTCGCCGACGTGGCGGTCTCTGCGCATCCTAATGCGGGCCTGCCGAACGAATTCGGCGAATACGACGAGAGCCCGGAGCAGATGGCGGCCGACATCGGCGAGTGGGCCGCATCCGGCTTCCTGAACATCGTCGGCGGCTGCTGCGGCACCACGCCAAAGCACATCAAGGCGATTGCCGAGGCCGTTGCGCCCCATGCACCGCGTGTGATCCCCGAAAACGCGCCCGCCTGCAGGCTCTCCGGCCTGGAGCCGCTGAACATCGGCGCGGACTCGCTGTTCGTGAACGTCGGCGAGCGGACCAACGTGACCGGCAGCCGGCGCTTTGCCCGCCTGATCCGCGACGAGGATTACGAGACCGCGCTGGAGGTGGCCGCGGAACAGGTCGAGAACGGCGCCCAGATGATCGACGTGAACATGGACGAGGGCATGCTGGACTCGCAGGCGGCGATGGAGCGCTTCCTGAAGCTGGCCGCCGCCGAGCCGGACATCTCCCGGGTGCCGGTGATGGTCGACTCCTCGAAGTGGGAGATCATCGAGGCGGGCCTGAAGTGCATCCAGGGCAAGGGCGTGGTGAATTCGATCTCCATGAAGGAGGGCGAGCAGCAATTCATCGAGCAGGCCCGGCTGGTGCGCCGCTACGGGGCCGCGGTGATCGTGATGGCCTTCGACGAGAAGGGCCAGGCCGACACGCAGGAGCGCAAGGAGGAGATCTGCGAGCGCGCCTACCGCATCCTGACGGAGCAGATCGGGTTCCCGGCCGAGGACGTGATCTTCGATCCGAACATCTTCGCGATCGCCACGGGCATCGAGGAACACGACAACTACGGCGTGGACTTCATCGAGGCGACCCGCGGGATCAAGCAGCGGCTGCCGCATGCACTGGTGTCCGGCGGAGTGTCCAACGTCTCCTTCTCCTTCCGCGGCAACGATCGGGTCCGGGAGGCGATCCATGCCGTATTCCTGTACCACGCGATCCGCGCGGGCATGGACATGGGCATTGTCAACGCCGGCCAGCTGGCGGTCTACGACGATATCGAGCCGGAGCTGAAGGAGGCGGTCGAGGACGTGGTGCTGAACCGCCGTGCGGACGCCACCGAGCGCCTGCTGGACCTCGCGGAGCGCTACCGGGGCGGTGGCGGTGCTGCGAAGAAGGAGGACCTCGCGTGGCGGGAGCTGCCGGTGTCCCGGCGGCTCGAGCATGCGCTGGTGAAGGGCATCGACGCCTACGTGGTCGAGGACACCGAGGAGGCCCGCCTGGAGGCGGAGCGCCCGATCGAGGTGATCGAGGGGCCGCTGATGGACGGCATGAACGTGGTTGGCGATCTCTTCGGCGAGGGCAAGATGTTCCTGCCGCAGGTGGTCAAGTCCGCGCGCGTGATGAAGAAGGCCGTGGCCCACCTGATCCCCTACATCGAGGCCGAGAAGAGCGGTGACGGTGACGCCAAGGGCCGCATCCTGATGGCCACGGTCAAGGGCGACGTGCACGACATCGGCAAGAACATCGTCGGTGTGGTGCTTCAGTGCAACAACTTCGACGTGATCGACATGGGCGTGATGGTGCCGGCCCAGAAGATCCTCGACACCGCGCGCGAGGAGAAGGTGGACATCATCGGCCTGTCCGGGCTGATCACCCCTTCGCTCGAGGAGATGTCGCACGTCGCCGCCGAGATGCAGCGCCAGGGCTTCGACGTTCCGCTGCTGATCGGTGGCGCGACCACCTCGCGGGCGCACACCGCGGTGAAGATCGAGCCGCAGTACGATGCCGGCCCGGTGGTCTGGGTGAAGGACGCCTCGCGCGCGGTTGGCGTCGCGCAGAAACTGATCAGCCCGGGACTGAAGGAGAAGTACGCGGCAGAGATCCGCGACGAGTACACTGAGCTCCGCAAGAGCCTGGCCGGGCGCAAGAAGCGCGTCGAGTGGCTGACGCTGGAAGAAGCACGGGATAACCGTCCGGTTATCGACTGGAGCGCCTACGAGCCGGTGCGCCCGCGCGCGCTGGATCCCGAATGGCAGCCGCCGGCGGGGGTCCAGCGTCTCCAGCCCTACGGTCCGGACTCCGTGCTGCTGCGGCTCGACGACTACGACCTGCGCGAGGTCAGTCGGTACATTGACTGGACGCCGTTCTTCCATGCCTGGCAGCTCCACGCGGCCTACCCGCGCATCCTCGACGACGAGGTCGTGGGCGCCGAGGCGCGCAAGCTGTTCGAGGACGGGCAGCGGATGCTCGAGCGCATGATCGATGAACAGTGGGTGCGCCTGCGCGGCGTGGTCGGCCTGTTCCCGGCGAACGCAGTCGACGATGATGACATCGAGATCTATCGCGACGCGGCGCGCCGCAAGGTGCTGAAGCGTCTGCACCACCTGCGCCAGCAGGTGCAGCGGCGCCGGGGTTCGCCCAGCCACTCGCTCGCGGATTTCGTCGCGCCGAAGGAAAGCGGGGTGGCCGACTGGATGGGCGCCTTCGCGGTCAGCGCCGGCGGTGAGGTGGATGCGCGCGCCAAGGCCTACGAGGCGGCGCACGACGATTACCACTCGATCCTGCTGAAGAGTCTGGCAGACCGCCTCGCCGAGGCCTTTGCCGAGGCCCTGCACCGGCGCGTGCGGCGCGATTTCTGGGGCTACGTGCCGGACGAGGACCTCGACAACGAGGCGCTGATCCGGGAACGCTACCGCGGGATCCGCCCGGCCCCCGGCTACCCGGCCTGTCCGGAACACACCGAGAAGGGCCTGCTCTGGGAGTTGATCGACCCGGTCCGGAACGCTGACATGACGCTCACCGAGAGCTACGCGATGCTGCCGGTCTCGGCGGTGTCCGGGTGGTACTTCGCCCACCCGGAGTCGCGCTACTTCGGACTGGGGCAGGTCAACCGCGACCAGGTCGAGGACTATGCGCGGCGCAAGGGCTGGAGCATCGAAGAGGCCGAGCGCTGGCTTGCGCCGAACCTCGGGTACGATCCGGCCCAGACGGAGGCCGCGCCACCGACGGCCAGGACGGCCTGACGCCTTTCCGCGGGCCGGGGCGGCCCCCTCCCCAGCCCTCCCGCGCAAGCGGGGGAGGGTGCGAGTCGCAGCCGGCGCCACTGGGGACAGATTTGCAAATCTGTCCCCGGCTTTTGCACTCACGGGGGCTCTGAAAACGCCATTAGACGTGTGACAGGACACTAGTGCGTGAGGCTGTCCTTTTTCCGCCTGCAGCAGCTTCCGCTCACGCTTTGCGTGCGGCTTCTGGCAAACTTGGCGCTGATGGATTGCCAAGGGGAGGACCATGTCAAACGATAATCAAGCATCCTACGATTCCCACCCGGCCATGTTCCGGAACCACCCGCTGGGATATCTCATCATCCTGGTCCTGATCATCCTGCCGTTCGTGCTCCTTGTGCTGTTCCGGGAGCAGATCGCCGGCATGGGCGACTTTCCGCCCTCGCTGCTGCTGGGCGCCACCGGTCTGGGCATCCTGATCCTGCTGTACTGGTTCCTGAAGACGCGGGCCACGCGGCTGCGCATCACCGGGGACGAGGTGCACCTGGAGGAGGGCCTGCTCAGCAAGCACCACGTGGACCTGCACGTGAGCCAGATCCGCGCGGTCCGGGTCTCCCAGGGCTTCCTGGACCGGGTCTTTCGCGTCGGGCGGATCGAGGTCTTCACCACCGGCGATCAGCCCGAGTTCGTCGTCGCGGGCATGCCGCGCCCACACCACGTGCGCGACCACGTGCGCAACCGCCGGGGGAGCCTGGAGTGAGCGACACGGGTCTGCGCGACAGCCGCTTCGCGCTGCGCATCCTGCTCGGATTCTCGGCGATCGTCGCGTTCCTGGTCGCGCTGCTGGTGCTGGCCGCGGCGACGACGCTGCCGGCGATCTCGGAGTGGGTCGCGGTCACCTTCGACGACGGCATCGGCCTGCAGAACGCGGCGATCGTGTCGGCGGTGATCAGCGTGATCGTGCTGGTCGTGTTCGCGCTGGCGGCGGGAGAGGGGGGGATCGGAGAGATCCAGTTCATGATCCCGGGTTTCTTCCTGTTCTTCGTCTTCTTCTGGCTGATGATCGCCTGGGTGTTCTGAGACCGGCTTGCCGGACCCGCTGCGCGCGGTCCGGCCTGCAGGAACCCGAAGGCCGCAGGTTGCGCCTGGCGGTGCGCCGCCACGGTTGAATGCGGCGGGTCGCGCATGTCCGCTGCGCGAGCCGCTTCCGGTGGTTGCCCGTTTTCGATCCGCGGGCCAGAATCCCCCTCCCCATCTGCCCACCGGAATGCCCGCGATGACCGACAGCCAGGATCCCGCCACCGCCACGCCCCACCACCTGACCCTGCGCCAGACGCGCCTGGATGACTACCCGGACATCCACGAGATCATGGAGCGGGTCTACCCCGACCTGGACGGCGCCTGGAGCCAGGAACAGTTCACCTCGCAGATCACGCGCTTTCCCGAGGGTCAGATCTGCATCGAGGACAACGGGAAGGTGGTCGCGGCCGCGATCAGCCTGATCGTCGAGTACCGGCGCTTCGGGGACCAGCACAACTACTGGCAGATCACGGGCAACGGCTTTCTCACCACCCACGATCCGGATGGCGACACGCTCTACGGGGTGGACATCTTCGTGCACCCGGACTATCGCGGCCTTCGCCTTGGGCGGCGCCTGTACGACGCCCGCAAGGAACTCTGCGAGAAGCTGAACCTGCGTGCGATCGTGGCCGGCGGACGCATCCCGGGCTATGCGAAGGTCGCCGAGGAGATGACCCCGCAGCAGTACGTGGAAAAGGTGAAGAATCACGAAATCCGGGATCCGATCCTGAGCTTCCAGCTCGCGAACGACTTCCACGTGCGCAAGATCATCACCGACTACCTGCCGGCGGACGACAAGTCCGGCGCCTACGCCACGCTGATCGAGTGGCTGAACATCTACTACGAGGAGAAGGAGAAGCTGATCGGCGGCAGCCGCTCGGACGTCCGTGTCGGCGTGGTCCAGTGGCAGATGCGGCCGACCTCAACGCTCGACGACCTCTTCCTGCAGGTCGAGTACTTCGTCGACGCGGTATCCGGCTACCGCGCCGACGCGGTGCTCTTCCCCGAGTTCTTCAACGGACCGCTGATGGGCCAGTTCAACCAGGAAACCCCCGCCGAGGCGGTGCGCAGCCTGGCCGAATTCACCGACGCGATCCGCGAGGAAATGGTGCGCCTGGCGCTCGCCTACAACATCAACATCATCGCCGGCACCATGCCCGAGTACGAGGACGGCGAGCTGCGCAACGTCTCCTACCTCTGCCGCCGCGACGGCACCTGGGACCGGCAGTACAAGATCCACGTGACCCCGGACGAGGTCAGCTTCTGGGGCCTGCAGGGCGGCAACGATGTGCGCGTCTTCGACACCGACTTCGGCAAGGTCGGCATCCTGATCTGCTACGACGTCGAGTTCCCGGAACTGCCGCGCCTGATGGCCGAGCAGGGCCTGCAGATCCTGTTCGTGCCGTTCTGGACCGACACGAAGACCGCGTACCTGCGGGTGCGCCGCTGCGCCCAGGCGCGGGCGATCGAGAACGAGTGCTACGTGGTGATCTCGGGCAGCGTCGGTAACCTGCCAAAGGTCGAGAACATGGACATGCAGTATTCGCAGGCGGCGGGGTTCACGCCCTCGGACTTCGCCTTTCCGCACGACGCGGTCGCCGCCGAGGCCACGCCGAACACCGAGATGACGCTGATCGTCGACCTGGACCTCGACAACCTCAAGGAGCTGCGCAACCATGGCTCGGTGCGCAACCTGCGCGACCGCCGCCGGGACTTGTACGAGGTGGTGTGGAAGGGGAGAACGCGGTAGGCGGCCAGTCCCTGGCCGATCTTCGTCGACACCGCTACGCGTCGGCTCCGAGTTAGAGTGAAAATATAGCCACGGATGGACACGGATGAACACGG
>PWRV01000134.1 GCA_003563455.1 Thioalkalivibrio sp. | reverse complement strand
AAGCCGGATGGCCTGACAGTGGTTGGCCCGGATGATATCACCGCGCGTATCTGGCCAATGAATGTATGCAAGATCAATGGTATTGGTCCGAAATCGGCGAAACGACTCGAGCATATGGGTGTTCACAGCATTGCTGATCTCGCCCGCGCGGAGCTCGGGCTGCTGCAGGAGCACTTCGGGCGCAACTACGCCACCTGGCTGCATGCAGCCGCGCACGGGCAGGACGATCGGCCGGTGGTGACGGAGGCCGAACGCAAGTCGGTCAGCCGCGAGACCACCTTCGAACGCGACCTGCATCCGCGACAGGACCGCGCCGAGCTCACCGGTATTCTCGTCGGCCTCTGCGAACGGGTGGCCGCCGATCTCCAGGCGCTGGGTGTACGCGGGCGCACCGTGGGCATCAAGCTGCGCTACGAGGACTTCCGTACCCTGACCCGCGACCACACGTTGCGCGAGCCGCTCGACGATGCAGCCGGGCTCCTGGCAGCGAGCCGGGAATGCCTGCGCCGGGCACCACTGGACCGTCCGCTGCGGCTGCTCGGAGTGCGCGTGAGCGCATTGGTTCCGGCCGGCGAGGTCGCCGAGGATCCAGGGTACTGGGCGCAGAGCGAGTTTAGCTTCGGCGATTGATGCGGGCTGCGGAAGCGGTCTGCCCGGAATCTCGCCCTGATCGATCAATCGCACCGCAGCCTCGCGCGGCGCGAGCAACCGGGGCATCGCCCCTCACAGATTCGGTGTGCCCGTGACCGGTGCCCGCATGTCCGACTGGCCCGAACGGCCGTCGCCGCGCAGTGGCACGCGGATCATGGGTCTCAATGGAGGGTGTCGCCGCCGTCAGTGCGCTCCACCCGCTGCGGCAGCAGTTCCGCGTATCCGCCCGCGGACTCGGTGAAGAGCCGGAAGCGGGGCTCGCCGAAGGTCTTCTTCCGCTTCGAGACACCCTTCGGCTTCACCTCGACCTGCGCGACCCAGGAGCCGTCGCGGGTTTCCAGCGCGAATGAAACGAGATCGATGGCGTAGGGCGACGCCTCGATGGACCCGTATTGCTCCAGGATGGCCTGGTACTTGTCCACCTTGTTCGGCGGCAGCCCCCAGGCCTCCATGATGGTGAAGACGAAGTCCGCATCCTCCCGGTATGCCGCCCGGCGTACCTGTTCGGCGGAACCGTCCTGGACGTCCCCCTCGGCGGTGCTGAGAACAACGGTGCCTATCGTTCGCTTTTCGGGCGATCCGACGAACGCGATGGGATGCAGGTTCTCACCGTCCTCGAGAAGGATCCGCGCCCGATCGATCAGCGGCGCAATCATCTCCCAATAGGCCTCGGGTATCGCGCTCATGCTGTACCCCCCTCGCTCGACAGTGTCTCCCGGTACCCGTGCTCAAGCCCGGTGCCGGGGCACGTTTCCGGGATGAACCCGTGGTCCGACGTAACCGTGGCAAACTCGCAGACCTCTGTTCCGGCCATGGAAGCCTCCGGCGACAGCATGGCCGCATCGCTGGTCCTGTGGGAAATCGGCCCGATCTCTGGTGCGCTCTGTTTTCTCATGGGTGATTACTGCGGAAAGACCGTTCTGAATGGGTCGCCCGAGTCTACACGATGAGTTCCGGCGTTGAAGGAAATCCCGGATCGCCGAGGCCACGACGCAGATCGGTGGGGTCAGGCCTGAGATTCCAACATCGCGTGGCGTTCCATGCTGGAATGTGATACCTGACTGCGTGCCCGTGTGAACCCCTGTCCGCACGCTTCACCCTTGGAACGACATGGCCTATACAGGTGCTCTGGGGGTGATGAATATGCCGCAGCGCCACTCCAACATTCTGAGTTCCTACATCCGCGGGCCCCGAGTGCCGCGTCTGCGGGAGGCGCGCGAGGCCGCGGACCGGCCGATCGCGATGCTGGAGAGTTCGCAGCCCGGCGGAAGGTTCGAGATCCCGGCGGTCAGCGATCTGGTGCTGAGCCAATCCTGCGGGCGACCGTTCCGCTACACCTGCGATCTTGGTGCCGGGCGTTTCTCCGGACAAACGCAGCCGATGGATTTCGTCGCCGTGGCCCCGGATGTGGCGACCTGGTGCGAGGTGCCCGAGCCTGCACAGCTTCGGTTCATCGGGATTCCCAGCGACCTGGCGCGCGCCTGCCTCGAACTCGATTCCGAAGATCCGCTCGATTTCGGCCCGGTCCACACCCGACATCATGGCGACCCGCTGATCGCGCAGGGACTCGACCTCCTGTGGCGGGAACTGGGGCGGCGCGATCCCGCCGCCCGGCTGTTCGTGGACAGCATGATGAACGCACTGGTGGTCCGCCTTGCGCGACTGGCCGATCAGGGTGCCAAAGCAGAGGACCGCCGCGGCGGGCTGGCCCCGCAATGTTCGGCGCGGGTCGTTGAGTACATGCAGGAGCACTTGGGCCAAAGTATCAGGCTGGCGGAGCTCGCCGCGGTTTGTGATCTTTCGCCCTGGCATTTTTCCCGGGCGTTCCGCGAAACCCACGGTTGTCCGCCCCACCGCTATCTGACCCGGCTTCGCGTCCAGCGTGCACGCGAGATGCTGGAGCACACTCCACTATCGATCACCGAGATCGCAATGGCCACCGGTTATTCCCCGCAGCAGCTGGTCCGCCACTTCCGTCGGGCCACGGGCCTGCCTCCAGGCGAGTACCGCCGCCTGCACCTCGACCAACCGCCCCGCACGCCAGGATCCGCTGCATAAAACCGCAAGATCCGGTCCAGCGCCGCAAGATTGTGGCAGCCGGTCCCGCGCTTCCTGCCTAGCCTCGAAGGCAAGCTCAAACGGGAACGGAGAATACGGGCGATGCGTGAACCGACTCTCTATGAACGACTGGGCGGGGAGAGCAGGATCCGAGCCCTGGTCACCACGATCTTCGACAAGCACACGCGCAACGCGGCGGTCAGCAACCGTTACGTGAACAGTGATCGCGATGACGTGATTCGCATCGTCACCGAGTTCTTCTGCTCGGGCACTGGTGGGCCACAGGTCTACACCGGCCGCGACATGCTGACGACTCACCGCGGGATGAATGTCAGCGAGGAGGAGTTTGTGGCGGTTCTCGACGACATCGTCGAGGCGCTGAATGAGCACGGCATCGGCCAACGCGAACAGGAAGAGGTATTGATGATCTCCTGGTCGCTGAAGCCGGAGATCGTGCGTCAATGAACTTACCACCCTGGAGGTGCGTGATGAAGACACCGACACGCCTTTTGCTGCCGGCTTTGGTCACAGTGGCCTTGGCCCTGTCTGGCACCGCGCTGGCCGAGCCGGATGATCATTTCATCATTCGGGACAGCGAACAGAACCGCGAGGCGCTCGCAGGTGCGATCCGCGAATTCGTCGAAGCGGAGGATGACTGGATCTTTCTCGCCGAGTTCGGGTTGGCCGGTGGCGCGATTACCGCCCTGAAGGTGTGTTACCTGCCGATTGGCCCTGACATAGTGGATGCCGGGTTGCACGTTGGAGCGATGCTGCCCTGCGGTCATTTCGGCCTGTACGAGGAGGAAGGTATCACTCGCCTGTCCGTGCTGCACCCGAAGTTCATGACCACGCTGCAGCCGCACCCGAGTCTGGAACGCGCTGTGGAAAAGGCGGAGCCGGCCTTCGAGACGCTGCTCGAGAACGTTCTCGACGATTCCTGAGCAAACCCGGGCGCCCGTCGACGGGGTCACGCCCGTCGATGGGGGCAGGTGGTCGACCCTCGGGGGTCGGACCAGGATAAGCGGTTGTTTCTGTGATTAAAAGGGGCGAAAAACGGCCCTATTTTGGGCCTTATTCGGGAGTTTTCGGGATAAAAATGGCCCGGATAAGGCCTGGCCGGTGGGGAGCTTCGACTCAATGGCGGCGGTCAGTCGAACAGACTCGGGCGGCTTGGGGCTTTTCACGGTGCTGTCATTGAGCCGCGGTTTTTGCCCGAAAAACGGGCCTATAAGTCATTTTTTCGCGGTTTTTCGTGAGAGTTTTCTCTGGAAAACAGTAAGTTGCCCTGGTCCGACCCCGGCGGCGGCCGGCGGCGGCGTCGCACTTGTTGGATTGTGAGACCTGACCTCCTGGTGAGATTGTTCGGGTGGCCGCCATTGTCCATACTCGGGAGCGGGGCGGGTTTGCTGCTCCGGAGTCGGGTTGTTCAACTGGCTGGAACCGATTGCGCGAGGCGTTGCTGAGAACATGGTGAAGGCCGAATCCACGACGCTGATTCGCTGCCCGTTGCCGGCGGTCTACGCCTTCGTGGTCGAGGACTTCGTGCGCAATTACCCGCGCTGGTCGCCGGAGGTTCAGAGTTTGCGGCCGCGGACCGATGGGCCGCTCTGCCAGGGCTGGACCGCGCGCCAGGTGCGTATCGACCAGGGACGACGCACCGAGACCGATTTTCGTGTCGTGCTGCTGGAACCCCATCGGCGCGTGTGTTTTCGGGGGGTTCGCGACCCCTTCGTGATCGACTATCAGTTTACGGAGCGCGGCGATGACACCGGAGTGACCTTCAGTTTCGAGCTCGGGCGCCTCAATTTCGCGATGCGCCCGTTCGAGAAACTGATCCGTCTCGCCGTTCAGGATGGCACCGAGCGGGTGGTGCGGAACCTGAAGGTCTTGATCGAGAAGGAAGTTGCGTAGCCGAGCGCCGCGCGTTCGCTGTACAAGGCCCACCAATCGGAGAAGAGGATGCTGTTTACCGCCGAGAAGGATACCGGGCTCATCCCGAGTGTACTCACCCAGATCCTGGATACCTGCGTGAACGGGATCCCCCTTTCGGATCCCGACGAGCCGGACAACCCGATCGTGTATGCGAACTCGGTGTTCGAACGCATGACCGGCTACACGCAGGAGGAAATTCTCGGTCGCAACTGCCGTTTCCTTCAGGGCGAAGACCGCGACCAACCGGGGCTGGAGGCGATCCGGGAAGCTCTGCGGGAGCACCGTCCGACCGAGGTGACCCTGCGCAATTACCGCAAGGACGGCTCGCTCTTCCACAACCGTCTCTCGATCCAGCCCCTGCGGGATGCCTCGGGGCGGCTGATCTACTACCTCGGGGTGCAGTATGACGTTACCGAGATCGTGGAGGCGCAGAACGAGGTGAATCGGCTGCAGTCGCTTTTGCGCGAGTCGGGTTGATGCCGGGGCGGGTCACCGACGGGGCTGGACTCCTGACCCGACGGGTTGCGTGTCAGGTCTCGCGTGCGAGGATCCGGGCCTGCAGGCGCGGTTGACCCTGCCACCAGTTCGCCTCCGGGGTGAATACCAGCACGGCGGCCTCGCCGGCAGTGACCGGGCAGACCGGGCCTGCGTTGAACCAGATGCCGTCGACCGGGTGGCCGCCGTGGTCGAGTGTGAGGCGCCAGTGGCCGCCGGTGGCGCCGACCTCGCGGGTGCGGCGCACGGTGAAGCATGAACGCAGCACCGGGTCCGGGAATTCGCGCCCATACGGCCCGATCTCCTCCAGCGCGCGCACGAGCTCGAGGGTGAGTTCTCCGGGCTCGGCATCGGCATCGATATCGATGCGCGGCTGCAGCAGCGTGCCCTGCAGTCGCTGCGCGGCTTCGCGCTCGAGGGCGGCCGCGAACTCCGCGAAGCGCGTCTGCTCGATGGTGAGTCCGGCGGCGCCGGCGTGTCCGCCGTATTTCAGGAGCAGGCCGGGGTGAGCCGCCTCGATATGTTGCAGCACCTCGAGCATCGGTACCCCGGCGATGCTCCGGCAGGACCCCGAGAGCAGGCCGGGAGTCTCGGGGTGCGGCGAGAAACACGCGGCGGGGCGGGCGAAGGCCTGTAACAGCCGCGAGGCGACGATGCCATGCACACCCACGTGGCCCTCGGCAAGCGGGATGACGAGGGCGGACGCGCCCGCCTCGACCCGGGGCCGGGCGAGACCCATCGCCTCTTCGGTCAGGCGCTTCTCGATCGCCCGGCGCGCCCCGTTGGTCTCGTCGAGCAGCGCGGCGCCTTCCCGCGCCGTGGCCTCGTCCTCTGCGAGCAGGAAGCGCACGCCGGCCATCGCGTCGTGCAGGCGGCCGGCCGCATTCAGGCGCGGTCCGATCCCGAAGGCAAGGTCCCGGGAGGACAGGGGTTTCGCCGAGTCGCCCAGATAGCCGCGCAACGCGCGCCAGCAGGGGTAACCGGAGGACTCGATGCGGTCGATCCCGGCGCGCACGACGATCCGGTTGTTGCGGCTGCGCGCGAGCGACACGACGTCGGCGACGGTGCCGGTGGCCACCCAGCCGAACAGCGCGCCCAAACTCGGTATGGTGGCGGGCCGGTGTCCGCCGTCGATCAGGCGCCGGCGCACGGCCCAGAGCAGCAGCCACGCCACCATGACCCCGGCGATCAGCGGATCCGGGTAGCGCGCACCGGCACGCTGCGGATTCACGAAGGCCAGCGCCGCTTCGGGACCACCGGAAGCGGGGATGCCGTGGTGATCGGTGACCACGACGTCGATGCCGGCCGCGGCCAGCCGTTCGATGCGCGGGCCGTCGGAGGAGCCGATGTCGGCAGTGATCACCAGGGCAGGGCGCGGCCTTGCGGCGAGGATGCGCTCGCAGACCGAGTCCGACAGCCCGTAGCCTTCGGAGAGCTTGAGGCCGATGTAGTGCTGAATGTGTTCGCGCGGATGCCCGAGGTGCTCGGCGAGGCCGCGGGTCAGCACCGTGTGGGCGTTGACGCCGTCGGAATCGGCGTCGGTAGCGAGGGCGATGATCTCGCCCTCGAGGATCGCGCGGGCAACGCGCTCTGCGGCCCGGTCAATGTCCGGCAGCCCCTCCGGAGAATCGAGCGAGTGCAGCGAAAAGTCGAGCAGCCAGTCGGGTTCGACCCCGGCCGCCGCCGCTCGATGGGCCAGCACCCGCGTGACGATCAGATGCAGCCCGAGCCGCCGGGCCCCGGCCAGGGCTTCGGGGTCTTGAGGGCGGTCCTTGATGATCGAATCCATGCGCAGATGCTACAGCGAACCGGGCGCTGGCCGAAGCTGCGTGGGCGGGCTTCCTCGCTGCCGGACTGCCAATCGGACGCGCCAGCCTGTTTCCAGGTCACTCGCCGCACCGCCGGCAGTTCTGGCGCAGCGACCTGATCCCGAGCTTTCCGAATCCCCCGCCGTGCGAGGATGCGGACCCACGGGGGTTCAGAGGATCAGCAGGAGTAGGTGGTAGGCGAGGCCGCCGAGGATGGCGCTGATGAAATAGAAGCGGCCCACCGGAAACAGCGCGATCGGGATGGCGATCAGCATGCCGAGCATCAGCCGGGGCCAGACCAGCTGCGACGCGAGGATGGTGAGCAGGGACCAGTCCTTGAACAGCATGATGACGGTACCGCCGCCGAGGGTCACGAACGCGCTCAGGGCGAGCCAGCCGAAGTAGCGGACGAGGAACAGGGGAAGGCCCCTGATCATTCGGCCCGGGGCCTTGAGGAGGCGGGACATGAATCGGTTCCTGGTGCCGGCGGTTGAACGCCGAATTGTGCCACGGCGTGCCACCGGCCGCGCCGGCTGCGCGGTCCTTCGCTATACTGGCTCCCCGGAAGCACCAGCCACCGGGAGATCCTTTGCCCATGCGAGTTCCATCCCGGACCGTCGTCATTCGGGCCATGCTAATTGCAGGTTTGATCGTCGCAACTGCCGGTTGTGCAGTGCGCGGGCCCGCGCCGCCGCCGAATCAGGACAATCTTTGCCAGATCTTTCGCGAAGAGCCCCGCTGGTACGATTACGCCCTGGACTCGGAGCGCGAGTGGGGCACACCGATCGCGACCCAGATGGCTTTCATCCAGCAGGAATCCTCGTTCCGCAGCCGCGTGCGACCGCCCCGCGACCGGTTGCTCGGAATCATCCCCTGGCGTCGACCTTCTTCCGCGTACGGCTATGCCCAGGCACAGGATCCGGTCTGGGGCGAGTACCGTGACGAGGCCGGCAGCTTCCTCGCGCGCCGCACCCACATGAAACATGCTACGGACTTCATCGGCTGGTACAACGCCCGAACCCAGCGCATGACCGGCGTTTCGCTGGACAATCCCGAGCACCTCTACTACGCCTATCACGAGGGGCAGGGCGGTTATAACCGCGGCACCTGGCGAAACAAGCCCGGCGTGCAGCGGGCAGCTCGTCAGGTCGCCGAACGCGCCGCCCGCTACCAGAGCCAGCTCGCGTCCTGTGAAGCGGAGTTTCGCTGCCGCCGTTTCTATCAGGTCGGTCCATTGTGCCGGTAGTGTCCTGACTCAGGACATGAGGCAAACGCTGATGGATTGGCGTTGATGCCGCAGGCAGTCAGGCAATGGCCTGCGTATGCACTGCGTAGTAGCTCACAGCCAGGAGCGTGGCGTTGTAGACGCCGTGGATGACTGCCGGCACCGCGATGTTCCCGGTCCGCTCGTAGGCGATGCCGAAGACCAGGCTCGGCAGCACGAGGACCATCACCGTGGTGATGCGTGCGTCTAGCGGGCCGGTCAGGGCGAGCATGTGCAGGGCCGCAAAGGTCACGGCGGCGAGGCCGATGGCGGCAGCAGCACTGAATGCCTGACGCAGGCGGCCCTGCACCACGCCGCGGAACAACAGTTCTTCGCAGGGGCCGATGATCAGGAGCGAAAGCGGGATTAGCAGCAGGAAGATTCCGGGATCGCCCGCTCCGGCTCTCTGGATCTGGTGTTCGCCGACGTCGAGTCCCAGCAGTGATACCACGAGCCAGCCGACGATCAGCGCCGCAAGCGCGAGTGCCGAGCCGCCGATCATCCAGTTGAGATCACCGGGCGTCGGCCACCGCACCGGGACGCGCAGCGCTCCGCGCTGAAGCGCGAGGTAAAGCAGCGCCACGCCCCCGAAGCTCACGCCCTGCGTCAGCAGGATCGAAAGCACCATGACGAGGGCCGGCGTGAGGGTGACGCCGATCGCCGCCAGGCTGCCAATGACGGCGAGCGGCAGCAGAATGGCCACGCCTGCTGCGACGAGCAGGACGCCCGCCGCTCCGCCAAGTGCGCTTGCTCTTTGTCTTCGTTCGCTCATTACGGCGTTTCCAGAGCTCGGAGTCAGGTCGCCTTTGTCGGTAGTGTACGCTCCGACCGCCTCGCTTTCCGCACCCGGCGTGGCGCGGCCACCGCCAGGTGGGTACGCAAGACCCGACCCCTTTGCTCGAAATTGATTCGGGGCGGAGTAGGGCGCAGAGTGTCAGCGGAGTCTCTTGCAGGTCATGAGCAGATTCGTGCGGAGTGGGCATATGACGGGTTTCGAGGGATTGCAGCGCGTGGCGTCTCACCTGGAGCCGCAAGATGCGCGGTCGCTGTACGGGGCCGGGTACTCCAGCTGCGGTGTCGGCGTCGTGGCGGACCTGGACGGCAGGCGAAGCCATCGGTTGGTACAGGACGGCATCGAGTGCCTCGAGAACCTCGACCACCGGGGCGCGCGCGGGGCCGAGGAGAACACCGGCGATGGGGCCGGCATGCTGCTGCAGGTGCCGCATACCCTCTTTCTGGAAGAGGTCCGCGGGCTGGGCGAACCCGGGAGCTATGGGGTCGGCCAGGTCTTCATGCCCCGGGACGCCGAGCAGCGGGCCGCACTGCGTTCCGTGATCAGGACCCGCTGCGGGGCGCGGGGATTCGAGCTGGTCGGCTGGCGCGACGTGCCCACCGACAACCGCGAGCTCGGAAAGACCGCGCTCGAGAGCGAACCGCTCAGCCAGCAGTTTTTCGTCCAGCCGCGGGAGCCGATGGCGCCAGGGGAAATGGACGTCGCGCTGTACGTGCTGCGGCGCGAGATCGAGAACGAGGCGTTGTTCCGGGGGCTGGTCGGATTCGGCGATCGGGTCTTCTACGTGTGCTCGCTGTCGCGGACCACCACCGTCTACAAGGGCCTGCTGACCTGCCCGCAACTCCGGTCCTATTACCCCGACCTCTCCGACCCACGGGTCACCTCGGCGATGGTGCTGGTGCATGCGCGTTTTTCCACCAACACGCTCGGTGCCTGGGACCTTGCGCACCCGTACCGTTATCTCGTGCACAACGGTGAGATCAACACTCTGCGCGGTAACCAGAACTGGATGCGGGCGCGGGAGGCGGCGCTCGCGTCGCCGCGCTTCGGGGCCGAGATCGAGAAGATCAAGCCGCTGACGGCAGAGGGGCTCAGTGACAGCGCGCAACTGGACAACGTGCTGGAACTGCTCGTGGTTGCCGGCCGCAGCCTGCCCCACGCCCTGCGCATGCTGATCCCGGAGGCGTGGGAACAGAATCCGCACATGGACCCGAACCGGCGCGCCTTCTATGCCTATCACAGCGCGCTGATGGAGCCCTGGGACGGCCCCGCCCTGGTGGTGGCCACCGACGGCGAACGGCTCGCGGGCGTACTGGACCGCAACGGGCTGCGTCCCTGCCGCTACACGATTACCCGGGACCGACGCCTGATCATGGCCAGCGAGTCCGGGGTACTGGAGGTGTCCCCGCGCGACGTGCTCGCCCGGGGACGGCTGAAACCGGGGGCATTGTTCGTGCTCGACCCCGCCCGGGGCGGCATCGTGCCGAAGGACGAGGTCTTTGCCGAGCTCGCCGATCGACCTTACGGGGAATGGCTGCAGGCCGGGCGCGTGGCGCTGGAAGACCTCGTGGATCCTGCAGCCGCAGCGCTGTCGGAGGATTCGCTGGAGCGTCCGCTGACCGAATACCAGCGCGCCTTCGGACACACCATGGAGTCGCTGCGTGTCCTCGTGCAGCCGATGGCAGCGAGCGGGGCGGACCCGATCGGAGCGATGGGCAACGATACCCCGCCGGCGGTCCTGTCTTCGCGACCGCGGCCGCTGAGCCACTATTTCCTGCAGCAGTTCGCGCAGGTATCGAACCCGCCGCTGGACTACATCCGTGAAGCCCTGGTCACGTCCCTCGGCGACTCGATCGGTCCGCGCGGGAACCTGCTCGAGGAGACGCCGGGCCACTGCCGGCAGCTTTACCTCGAGTCCCCCGTTCTGAGCAGTCCTCAGGCACGCGCCATCGAGCGCATCGACCGCGCGAGCCTGCGCAGCCGGAGTATCGACATCACCTATGCGAAGAGTGGCGAGATGGGCGCCGCAATCCGTGCGGTGGGCGAGGCGGCGGAGCGGGCAATCGAGGCGGGCTGCGGAATCCTGTTACTCACCGATCGCGCGGTCGGACCCGGGCGGGTCGCGATCCCGGGCCTGCTCGCGGTGTCCGCCCTGCATCATCACCTCGTGCGCAACGGTCTGAGGACCCGCGCGGCGATCGTGCTGGATGGTGCCGAACCGCACACGGTGCACGACTTCTGCACCCTGATCGGCTATGGGGCGGATGCGGTCCACCCGTGGCTCGCCTACCGCGGCATCGCCGACATGGCGGCGCGCGGCTATCTCGAGGGCGAAATCGAGCACAGTCTGACGCAATACCGACGGGCCCTCGAACGCGGCATCCTGAAGGTGATGTCGAAGATGGGAATCTCGACGCTGCAGGGTTACAAGGGTGCACAGATCTTCGAGTCGATGGGGCTCGATCACGAGTTCATCGACGCGTTCTTCGCCGGCACGACGGCCCACATCCCCGGGGTTGGCCTCGAGGAACTGGAACGGGAGACGCTCGAGGCCCATGCGATTGCGTTCGGCACGCCGGTGGTCGGCAACCTGCCGCTCGACCCCGGGGGGCATCTCTACTGGCGCCGCGACGGCGAGCGCCACCACTGGAATCCGTACACCATCGGCAAGCTGCAACAGGCCGCGCGAAGCAACGATGCCGAGGCGTACCGGGACTTCGCCCGCCACGCCAATGAACAGGGGGGCGGGCTGCTCAATCTTCGGGGTCTGCTGACGTTCGTGCGCGACGAGACCGCCGCGCTTCCACTTGATGCGGTGGAGCCGATCGAGGCGATCATGACGCGTTTCTCCACTGGCTCGATGTCGTTTGGTGCGCTGAGCCAGGAGGTCCACGAGGCGCTCGCGATCGCGATGAATCGGGTCGGCGGCAAGTCCGGCACCGGCGAGGGCGGAGAACAGGTCGAGCGCTTCGGCACCGACCGCGAGTGCTCGATGAAACAGGTGGCGAGCGGGCGCTTTGGGGTTACCGCGCACTACCTGGCGCAGGCGAAGCAGATCGAGATCAAGATGGCCCAGGGCTCCAAGCCCGGTGAGGGCGGCGAATTGCCTGGCGGCAAGGTGGACGAAGGCATCGCACGGGTGCGGTTTACGGTGCCGGGGGTCGGCCTGATCTCCCCGCCCCCGCATCACGACATCTACTCCATCGAGGACCTGCAGCAACTGATCCACGATCTCAAGTGTGCCAATCCGAACGCCGAGATCCATGTGAAGCTGGTCTCGAAGGCCAACGTCGGCACCATCGCCGCCGGCGTGGCCAAGGCCCGTGCCGACGCGGTGCTGATCAGCGGGGACTCCGGTGGCACCGGGGCCTCGGTGAAGACGTCGATCAAGCACGCCGGCGCGCCCTGGGAGTTCGGGCTCGCGGAGACCCAGCGGGTGCTGCAGGCGAACCGTT